>CAUYZA010000339.1:0-3502 GCA_963577225.1 Dehalococcoidia bacterium
CGCGGGTTACTACCCCACCGACGACGGCCGCTGGGTGCAGTTGCATACGAATTTTCCCCACCATCACGCGGGCATGGTTGAGCTGCTGGACTGTGACGACACGCGCGAGGCGGTCGCGCAGGCGATCGCCGGATGGCAGGGGCAGGCGCTGGAAGATGCGATCGCGGAGCGCGGTCTCTGCGGCGGGCTGCTGCGCAGCGGCGAGCAGTGGGGGGCGCATCCGCAGTCGCAAGCGCTGGCCGATTTGCCCGTGTTCGAGATCCTGCCCTTAGCCGAGTCCGATCCGCTCCCGCTGGAGCCGATCGACCCCGCCGTCGACGGCGGGCGCCCGCTGGACGGCGTGCGGGTGCTGGACCTGACGCGGGTAATTGCGGGTCCGGTCTGCGGCCGCAGCTTGGCCTCGCACGGGGCTGAGGTGTTGCGCCTTTGCGCGCCCCATCTGCCGACGCTGCCCACGGTCTGGCTGGATATGGCGCAGGGCAAGCGCGCGGCCTGGCTCGATCTGCGCCAGGCGGACGAACGGGAGCAGCTACGCGGCCTGATCCGCGATTGCGACGTATTCGTGCAGGGCTACCGGCCTGGCACACTGGCGACACGCGGCTTCGGCCCGGGGGAGGTGGCGTCGCTGCGTCCCGGCGTGGTCTACGTCAGCCTCTCGGCCTATTCGCATGCGGGGCCGTGGGCGGAGCGGCGCGGCTTCGATAGCTTGGTGCAGACGGTGAGCGGTTTGGGCCGAGCGGGCGCGGAGGCGGCCGGCGTCGAGGGCACGCAGCCGTTGCCCTGTCAGGCGCTCGATCACGCCAGCGGCTATCTGGCCGCGATGGGGGCCATGATCGGCCTGGCCCGGCGGGCGCAGCAGGGCGGAAGCTGGCACGTGCGCGTCTCGCTGGCGCAGACGGGAGGTTGGATCTGGAACCTGGGCCGTGTTGAGGGCGGGCTGGACCACCCCGAGCAGCGCCTGGACGACGTTCGGGACCTGCTGATCGAGACGCAGACCGAAGAGGGGCCGACGTCGACGATGGGGCCGCCGCTGACGATGCTGGCCACGCCGCCGCGCTGGGATCAGCCCGCGGTCAGCCTCGGTACGCACGCGCCCCGGTGGCGGGATCAGGCTCGCGACTAGCGAGGCACTCACTGGATCGCAATGCGACATAACTATGTCGGCGACAGATAGATACTGCGTCGTATGACTGCGCCAGACGCGAGCCGGATCGTGGAGTGGGAGCCCCGTTGGGAGCAGGGCGCGATTGATGTCGTGCGGGCGGTCTTTGACGAGTACCGCTTCAGCTGGGACACCGAGGATTACCACCGCGACCTCTTCACGGTGGCGGAGACATACTTGGCGACGGGCGGCGCCTTCTGGGTCTTGCTGGCGGAGGAGCGCGTCGTTGGCTGTATCGGGGCGTTGGATCGCGGCGACGGCGTGGTGGAAGGGGAGCGGCTCTATCTCTTGGCGGAGCGGCGGGGATGGGGCGAGGGGGAGCGGCTGTTTCGACACATGATCGCGTGGGCGCGGGAGCGCGGCTTCGAACGGCTGATCGGATGGTCGGACAAGCGCTTCGAAGAGGCACACGGGCTCTACGCGAAGGTGGGCATGGAGCGGGTGGGGGAGCGTATCTGCGACGACCCGGACGAATCGCCGGAGTGGGGCTTCGCCCTGGCGCTGCGGAGTTAGGCGCGTCACTCCCGGCTGGGGGCGGAGTTGCGGGCCGGGGCCGGGCCGCGTCTTATGTAGACCGGTGCCGAGTACCGGCGCGGAGCCCGCTAAGCTGGCGCTGAGGGTCGGTCGACACGGAGTAGCCCATGTCCGCCTCGCCGTCCGGGTCCTATCCCATTCGTCTGCAGATCGACTACCAGGAACAGCACAGCCGGCTAACCACGTTCTTTCGCTTCCTGCTGGTCATCCCGCACCAGATCATCCTTTCCGTGCTGGGGATCGTGATGTCAGTTCTGGTCTCCGTGGCCTGGATCGTGATCCTGATCACGGGCCGTCATCCCCAGGGCATCCACTCGACCATCTCGCAGATCCTGCGCTGGAATACGCGGGTCAACGGCTACATGTACCTGCTGACGGACGAGTACCCACCGTTCAACGGGGACGAATAATCGAACCTGGATCGTGAGCGCGGCTCGCCGGGTCGCGCTCGTCACGAGAGACCGCCGTTCGCCTCGGCGGGGACCGAACAGAGTGAAGGCAGGAGGCGCGCCACGGGGGCGCTGGAGATCTTGGCGCTGATCGGCGCGGGGGCCGCGATTGGCCTCTACGCCCAAGCGGTTGGCGCGGGCGGGGGTTTCCTGATCTCGCCGCTGTTGCTGTTGCGGCATGGCGAGGCCGATCCGGCCGAGGTGACGATGGCCGCGCTGCTGATCGTGGCGGTTTCGAGCGGCATCTCGACGGTCTTGTCGCTGCGCCAGGGGCACGTCGATTTACCGGTCGGGCTGGTCTTGCTGGCGGCGGCGACGCCGGCGGCGCTGTTGGGCGCGCTGGGTACGTTGCAATTGCCGCGGGAAGCCTTCGCTTCGATCTTTGCGGCGTTGTTGGTCGTGCTGGGCGTGTATCTCATGGCGCGGCCGGAAGCATCGGCTGGGGAGCCCGGACGCAGCGGTTGGCGGCGGGACTTCACCGACGGCGAGGGCCGGCGCTGGCTTTATCGGATCCCGCTGGCGCGCGGAATCGCATCCTCGTTTGGGGTGGCGTTCGTGGCGGCACTGGCGGGCATTGGAGGCGGGCTGATCTACACCCCGCTCAACACCTACGTCCTGCGCATGCCGCACGCGCTGGCGGTGCCGGCGACACATGTCGTGATCGCGGGGCTGGCGGCGGTCGTGGTCATCTTTCACGCCGGATCGGGCACCAGCGGCGATCCATTGGAGGACGTGCTGCCGCTGGGGTTGGGGGTGATCGTGGCGAGCCGATTCGGAAGCCGGCTGCAGCGTCGATTGGGGGAGGAGTTGCTGACGCGCTTCTTGGCTGTGGGCTTGCTCATTGTGGGTGGGCGGACGGCGTTGGAGGCGCTGTAGGTGAGTCGATTCCCGCCGAGCGGATGGGCTCAGGGCAGGCGGGTCTCGGCGGCGCGCCACATGTACCAGGCGCCAGCGGAGCGGTAGGGCCGCCAGTGCTGGGCGATCTCGTGCATGCGACGCGGGCTGGTCAGCTTGCGCAGCCGGTATGCCTCGCGCATGCCCTTGCGTACACCGAGGTCGCCGACGGGCAGCACGTCGAGCCGCCCGAGTTGGGAGATGAGGAACATCTGCGCCGTCCACTCACCGATGCCCATGACGGCGGTCTAGGCGCTGGGTCACGGCCGCGTCGTCCAGTGTTGGCAGGTCGTCGAAAGTCAGGCGCAGGTCGACGCCGGTGGCGATGCAACGCGATGCCAGGTCGCGCAGGTAGCCGATTTTGGGCCCGGAGAGGCCGGCGCCGCGCAAGGCGTTGTCGGAGAGGTCGACCAGTTGCGCCGGGTCGGGCGTGGTCGGCTGGCCATCGGGGCCGGTCTCGTTC
>CAUYZA010000340.1:0-3485 GCA_963577225.1 Dehalococcoidia bacterium
TGTGACCTTTTTTCCCTCAGGAGCCGGCGGTGTGGGTGTCGGGGCCGCGCGACCTCTTCTTAACCCTATGGGGAGGTGGTGGACGCCTGGAGCTTCACACATCTCCACGCTCTCAAGACAGAACGGGCTCCAAAGCGGGACATGACGTTGCGTTTCTAGAGGCTTCTGTAAGGGCTCCTCGTTCTCCGCTGTCCTCGACTCAGCACGCGACTAGGTCATGGCGGGCGGCTGGGCAGCCGCGTTTGCCCCGCGCCCGCCGGTCCGAACGACTGCGGGTCCCTCGTGGCGAGCTAGGCGAGGGAGTTGTAGACGGCTTTGACGATGGCGCCACTGCGCGGGTCGCCGCGCCCGAGGGCGTCGAAGTCTCCGTTGAGGGCGCCATCGTCCATGCGGTTCATGACGTAGCCGATGGCGATGTGGGCGTCGAGGTCCACGAGGGCGAGGGAGCCGCCCCAGCCGCCCCAGCGGAAGTGGCGGGGATTGGGGGGCGCGATGACGCCCTGGATGTAGGTGGCGAAGCCGAGGCCGAAGGTGACGTGGGATCCGAGGACGAGGTCGACGCCGTCGGTCTGGACTTCGAGCACGCTTTCGACGGTTTCGGGGGACATGAGGGTGACGCCGTCGACGCTGCCGCCGCAGGAGAGGGCGGAGAGGACGCGGGCGATGGCGCGGGCGTTGCCGGTGCCGCCGGCGGCGGGGAGCTCGGCGGCGCGCCATTCGCGGGTGAGGGGGGCGGTGGCGTCGAGCGGGGCGCTGGTGAGGGTGCGCATGGCGATGGAGTCGGGGTCGGGGTCGGGGATGGCGTCGGGGTTGGTCTCGGGGGGGATCAGATCCGCGACGCGGGCGTCATGTTGGGTGTCGAGGCCGATGTGGAAGTCGGCGCCGAGCGGTTCGGCGACTTCAGTGCGGAAGAATTCGCCCAGCGAGACGCCGGTGATGCGCTCGCAGATTTCGCCCTGGAGCTGACCCTGGGTGATGGCGTGGTAGCCGGAAGCGGTGCCAGGTTCCCACCAGGGGGTCTGGAGGGCGAGGGATTGGGCGAGGGCTTTGCGGTCGTAGAGCTGTTCGAGGGTGACGGGGGGGTCGAAGCCGGAGAGGCCGGTGCTGTGGCTCATGACGTGACGGACGAGGACGCCGTCTTTGCCGTTCTGGGCGAACTCGGGCCAGTAGTCGGCGACGGGGGCGTTGAAGTCGAGCTGGCCGCGGTCGGCGAGCATGAGCATGCAGACGGCGGCCATGGTTTTGGTGGAGGACCAGACGTTGACGATGGTGTCCTGTTGCCAGGGGGTGCCGTCGGGTCGGGCTTGGCCGGCCCAGAGGTCGACGACGGATTTGCCTTCGTGGGTGATGGCGACGGAGGCGCCGGATTCGAGGCCGTCGTCGAAGTTTTTGGCGAAGGCGTCGCGGACGGGGGTGAAGCGGTCGTCGCAGGTGCCGTGGATGGTGGTCATTTTTTACTCGCTCGCGGATGGGCTTGGGTTGGAGCTGGCTTGAGGGACCGCGACAGCATAAGGGGTGGGCGAATGCTCGGACCTGCGGGGGACGCTGGGATCGGAATCGAGCCAGAGGCCAAATCCTGGGCCACCTAACTGGACGTGTTTTGGGCCAATAACCCCCGGAAAGCACAGCGCTTAGACGAGGGTGCCTTCCAAGCAGGTGGCCGCGAGTTCAATTCTCGTCCCCCGCTCCACCCAACGACGACAGCCTCTCGTACAGGTCCCGATGGCCGCGCGATCGCATGGTGCGCGTCAGGCGGTCGGGGGCGCCCAGCTGATGACAGAGATGTCGCGGCCAACCATGAGCGGAAGCACGACGTGGTCGTCGGACGTACCGAAGTGTTCGATCAGCAGTTCCCGCAGATGACGGCCTTTGGCGGTGTCCTCCGTGACGTGGTACCAGCCACGACAGAACCCGAGCGCGGCGTCGCTTTTCACGGGGCTGCGGGACCCAGAGCCCCGGGCCGGGATGAACGCTGGCGTGGCGGCGGCGTGCTGCTGTCGCACGAACTGGTACTGGCCAAGCTCCGTTGCCCCATGACTGGCACGCACGGACGCGGAGGCCAGACCAAGGTCTGACCTCCGCGCGGATGAACCGAGGAATGCGCGTTAGGGCGTCGGGTTGGCGACGAGGTACTGCAGGTACTTCACGGCGTAACCCGTGTAGGTACGCAAGTTATACCCGTCACTTGTCGTCATGGAGCCCCAGTACTGGGTACCCAGTGCATTCTGAATCGACGACATGACGTTCAAGGCCAGCGTGTGGTCCCCTTTGAAGAAGAACGCGTTGGCCGCGTAGCGGGCGCGGGCGGCCACCGCCTTGGCGAACGCCGGGTTCGTCGTGTTCCCGGCGGCGTACCACGCGGCCGCAGCGGGACTGGACGGATCTTGTTCCTTGAAGCCGTCGCCGTACGCCGACTGCACGGCGGTGGCAAAGACGATCTTGATCGATTCGAGGGCCTGCGACTCGATGGTCTGGCCATCACACGGGACGGATTGGGATGTTTTCTGGGCAATTACTGGCGTCGTGTCAAAGCCCGGCGGGAGGATGTAGCACTGCCCTTGATCGATTGGCAGGGACGGTGCCGCCTCCGCGATCCGGGGCAAGGTGGTCACTGTCAGCACGAGGGCCAGGGCAGCTAGGAGCAATCGGGAGCGGGAGCGCAGCAGGGTGGTCATGAGGAAACCTCTCTCTTTCTAGGAGAGAGACGGGGCACCCGGCCAAACGTTACCGATCCTTGCGGATCGCTGAACATAAGGCCCTGATGGTCGTCGGCCCTCGGCACGCCGACTTGCCCGCGGACTGGGGTCCGGGGGTCGGGGCCGCGCGATCTCCTCTTAACCCTATGGGGCCGCTGTCGCACGGACTGGTAATGGCCAAGCCACGCTCTGCATGTCCCGGTGGTGTGGGTTTGGGCGTCGGCTTGGCCGCGAGTTGAAGCCTCGCCGGACCGGCAAAATAGCGGGTTTCGACTACGGCCCGCCCGCAACCTTGCGGCAGCCAGGCCGTCCCGATACGTTGCCGTGACCGCGCGATCCCCCGTCACCACACGTCGGCATCGCCGACTCTGGGAGGCCGCCTGCCATGGTCCCATCACTGGCCCGATGCCGCCGCCTGGTGCTGCTCGTAGGACTGGTGGCCCTCAGCGCGGTGGTGGCCCCGTCCACCCCCACGAGTGCCCAACAATTGCCGCCGATGCAGGTGATGCCGTGGCGGTCGGAACGATGCACCTCGCGAAGGGCTTGGAATATCGTGCTGTCGCCGTCATCGCGTGCGACAACGACGTGCTCCCTCTCCGATCGCGCATCGAGAGCATCGCCGACGAAGCAGACCTCGAAGACGTCTACCAAACTGAGCGCCACCTGCTCTACGTCGCCTGCACGCGGGCGCGCGATCATCTCTTGGTGACGGGCGTCGCCCCAGCATCGGGGTTCTTAGAGGACCTGCAACAAACGAGGTCGTAGCCGTCGCCGGAGACTGGGCGAACG
>CAUYZA010000341.1:0-3459 GCA_963577225.1 Dehalococcoidia bacterium
GCTGGTTCCGCCGGCAAGCAGCCAGGGCCAGGCCGGCCCACCACCGTGACGCGAATCGTCCGGTCTCGTGTAGGCTCTTCGCCCAACGGGGCATCACCATCTTGTCGCCCTGAACCTGACGACGCGTCGCGCCTCATGCGCTCGCTGAAGGAGAACCCGGCCATGGAACAGTGGATCGTCGGCAGCCCACCCAGCGAGAACTATCCCTACTGGACGCGAGCCAACGTTGGTGAGGTCTTCCCCGACCCCGTCGTCCCGCTCACCTACGACCTCGTCATGCTCGCCGCCGAATCCGGCTGGCGCGACGCCCTCGTCCGGATGGGCGCTTTCACCCACGACGAATTCACCGACGGCATCATGGAGCCCCTCGGCATTTTCGGCGGCTACTGCTACCTCAACGTCTCCGTCGCCCGGCTCATCGGCGAGCGCGGCCCCGGCACCACCGCCCAGGACATGGACGACTTCTTCGGCGCCATGCCCGGCATGCCGCCCTACGTCGCCGCCGACGGCGACCAAAACGAAGACCGCACCGCCGCCATCAGCGCCACCTTCGACTGGGTCATGACCACCCCGGAGATCGACTTCTCCCACACCACTGCGGCGCGCATGGACCAGATCCACCGCGACCGCCCGGACCTGGACGCCATGTCCAATCAGCAGCTCTGGGAATACGCCCGCGACATCATGCTGGCCAACTTCCAGCCGATCTTCGCGGAACACATCTACATCACCTTTCTCGCGCCCATCCCTGTCGGCGCGATCGGCCAGATCTGCGCAGCCCTCGAACGCCCGAACGACACCATGAAGGTCATCTCCGGCGTCGGCGACGTGGAATCCGCCGCCCCCGCCATGGCCCTCTGGGAACTCGGCCGCTTGGTCGCCAACGAGCCTGACCTCATGGCCGCCTTCGACGTCGGAACCCCGGCCGGCCTCGAAACGGTCCTCGACCGCATCCGACAGGCCGGCCCCACCAGCGAACCGTTCCTCGCCGGCTTCGACGAGTTCATCGACAAGTTTGGCTGCCGCGGCCCCAACGAATGGGAGATCCGCGTCCACACCTGGGAGACCCGCCCCGCCCTCGCCCTCGCCGCCATCGACCGCATGCGCCTCAGCGACGACGACGCCGCCCCCGCCGCCCGCAACGCCGCCATGGCCGCCGACCGCGAGCGCGTCGTCGCCGAGATCAGCGAGGCACTCGCCGGCGACGCCGAAACTCTTGGCACCTTCCAAGCCGCCACCAAGGCCGCCGCCATCTTCAACGCCGGCCGCGAGCGCACCAAGACCAACTGCGTCAAGTTCATCCACGAAGCCCGCATGGCCATGCACACCATCGGTCGCCGCATGGTCGCCGACGGCCACTGCGACGACAGCGGCGACTTCAGCCTGCTCTTCGTCGACCAGATCGAAGACTGGTTCGAAAATCCCGCCTCCTACCGCGACACCATCCGCGAGCGCAAGACGCTCTTCGACGAGTACATAGCCCTGCAAGAACCCTTCGTCTTTGACTCCATCCTGTCCGACCCCAACACCTGGAGTTCCCGCGCCGATTTCCAGGTCGAGCCCGTCGCGGTCGGCGACGTCCTCGATGGCATCTCCGGCTGCCCCGGCTCCGCCACCGGTATCGCCCGCGTCATCACCGACCCCGTCGACCCCACCGCCCTTGGCCCCGGCGAGGTCCTCGTCGCCCCCAGCACCGACCCCTCCTGGACTCCCCTCTTCGTCCCCGCCGCCGCCGTCATCGTCGATGTCGGCTCCCCTGTCAGCCACGCCATCATCGTCAGCCGGGAACTCGGCATCCCCTGCGTCCCCTCCGTCACCAACGCCTCCCGCCGCATCCCGGACGGCACCACCGTCGAGGTCAACGGCGACACCGGCAAGGTCACCATCCTCGCTCTGCCCTAACGCCGCCCATCCCATGCCGGACAGGCCTGACCGGGCCGCGACGTTGCCCTAGGCTCGCCTCGATTCAATCGATACGCCCGGAGTTCGAATGACCGGCGCAGACCTACCCCAGATCGTCGCCCTCGACGATCCCCTCCCCGCCGACCACCTGGCCGACCCCGCCGCCCTGCTCGGCGGCAAGGGCGCAGGCCTCATTGCCATGACCCAGCTCGGCCTGCCCGTCCCTCCCGGCTTCGTCATCACCACCGACGTCTGTCGCCAATACCTCGACTCCGGCTGGCCCCCCGAACTCGACGCCGAAATCGACCACCACCTCGGCCTGCTCGGTCAGCGGCTCGGTCAGACCTGGGACCCCGGGAGCGCGCTTTCCACGAGCGACCAAAAAAAATCAGCCAGCTCACCGCTCATCGTCTCCGTCCGCTCCGGCGCCCCCGTCTCCATGCCCGGCATGATGGACACCCTGCTCAACGTCGGCCTGACCCCAGAGGCGCGCGACACGCTCGCCGCGCAAAGCGGCGACGACCGCTTCGCCGCCGACACCTGGCTGCACTTCTGCCGCATGTACGCCACCACCGTGCTCGAATTCGACGCCGACAGCGTCGACGCTCTCACCCAATCCGCTGAGGCGCCGGACGCCATCCGCGAGGCGGCCGCCCGTCTCTCCGAGTTCGCCGAGGAGCAGGGAAAACCCATCCCCCAGACCGCCCCTGAGCAACTGCGCGGCGCGATCGAGGCCGTCTTCCGCTCCTGGAACTCGCCCCGCGCCAAGATCTTCCGTGCGCACGAAGGCATCGCCGACGACCTCTCCACCGCCGTCACCATCCAATCGATGGTCTTCGGCAACCTCGACGACCGCTCCGGCTCCGGCGTCGTCTTCACCCGCGACCCCGTCACCGGCGAGGCCACGCCCTTCGGCGACTACCTCGCCCGGGCCCAGGGCGAGGACGTCGTCGCCGGCACGCACGCCGTCCACAGCCTCGACGCGCTGCGAGACCAGCTCCCCGCCGTCCACGCCCGCCTGCTCGACCTGCTGGCACTACTCGAGACCAACTACCGCGACATGTGCGACGTTGAATTCACCGTCAGCGACGGCGAACTCTACCTCCTGCAGACGCGCGTCGGCCGCCGCAGCCCACTCGCCGCCGTCCGCATCGCCGTCGCCATGGCCGACCAGGCCGACTTCCCGCTCACCCACGCCGAAGCCGTCGCCCGCGTCGGCCAGGACGAGCTTCACCAGCTCGCCAACGCCGGACGCGTCAACCCCGGCGCGCAGCCGCTCGCCAGCGGCCTGGCCGCCTCACCCGGTGTCGGCGTCGGCATCCTCTGCACCGATCCTGATCGCGCCGCCGAACTCAACGCGCAGAACCAAGCCGTTGTCCTGGCCCGCAGTGAAACCTCGCCCACCGACGTCCACGGCATCGTCGGCGCCGCCGGCCTCGTCACGACGCGCGGCGGCGTCGCCAGCCACGCCGCCGTCGTCGCCCGTAGCTGGGCCATCCCGGCCGTCACCAGCCTCCAAGGCGCGGAAGTCGTCACCGCCGGCACGGCCGGCAGCGG
>CAUYZA010000342.1:0-3452 GCA_963577225.1 Dehalococcoidia bacterium
GCGAAGGCGGGGGCGAAGCCGAAGGCGGCGGCCAAGCCGAAGGCGCCCGCGAAGGCGACAGCGAAGCCGCGCAAGCGAGCGGCCAAGGCGCGCGAGCCCGAGGCGGCTACGAGTGCAGCAAAGTAATCTAGGACCGAATCGAGAACTCCTTTCGCAGCGCTTCCACGGTCTCCGGGCCTTTGTTTTGTGCCGCGGCCGAGGCATATGCCTTGAGAGAAATATTGCAACCCACCTGGACTCGCCGCTGGAGCGCGGCTAGCCGTTCCGGGCTATCGACGCCGTAGGCGATGACGGTCAGGTTCGGCAGCGCAGCGCCAAGCATCTCGATTTCTCCAAGCGTGCCCTCCCATCGACGACCGGCTGTTGCGCCTGGTTCGACCATTCTTCCTCCAGCTTGTGAAGATTCGCTGAAGGCTAACTCCCTCCCGCCGAGGCCCCCTCGCTAAGCATCTGCTCCGCCTCTTCGCGGGTGAGCTTGCCCTCCGCGACCAGGCCGGCGGCCTGGATCTCGGAGAGGCGCGACTCCGTCGCCTGCTCGATGCGGAGGTTGCGGACGCGGCCGGCGAGGGCGAAGTACGTCGTCAGGCTGAGCATGAGGCCGACAGCGGCCATGCCCAGCGCGAAGCGTGGGCCGATGTAGTCGGTCGCGAGCGCGACCGGCACCACGCCTAAGGGCATGACGCCGAACGACATCATCATCACCGACATCACGCGGCCCCGGACCTCGGACGTGAGCATCGTCTGGATGGCCGTGTTGTTCGTCGCCTGATACACCATCTGGCCCGTGCCCATGCCTGCGAGCATCACCAGCGCCAGGATGAACCAGGGCGAGAGCGTGAACGCGAGCATGAAGGTCGCCATCGTGGCGCCGCCGATCATCATCAAGCGGCCCTTGCGCGGCTGGCTGTCCATGTTCGCGGAGATAAGCGCGCCGACCAGCCCGCCCACCCCGACCATCGCGGCGAGCAGCCCGAGGGTCGCACCGCCGCCACCGAACACGTCCTTCGCGAACACCGGCAGCATCTGCTGCACGGGGAAGGCGAAGAGCGGCATCATCAGGCTCGCGACCAGGAGCAGGCCGATCGTGCCGTGCTGGCGGATGTAGCCGAAGCCATCAATGAAGTCCTTGACGAACTCCTTCGGCTCTTCGTTCGCGACCATCCCGTAGCGGGGCAGGCGCGTGTCGGTGATCGCCGCCACCGCAAACATGACGGTGGTGACGGCGAAGACGACACCCGTACCCAGCGGCGCGATCAGGATGCCCGCGAGGGCCGGCGCGATGATCTGCGTGAGCGTGTTCCCGCCCATCTGCAGCGAAACCGCGTTCGTGAGCTTGTGCTGGGGCACGAGGCTGGGCACGAGCGCCTGACGCGCCGGCATGATGAACGCGAAGAGTCCAGCCAGGATCGGCGAGACCAGCACGAGGTGCCAGAAGCGCACGAGGTCCGTAAGGATCATGACGGTGATCCAGAGGCTGAGGAGCGTCGTCAGGACCTCGCAGGTGACGAGGACGGTGCGCTTGTTCAGGCGATCCGCGAACGTTCCGCCTATGGGCGCCAGCACGAGCAGAACCACCCCGCCGGCAATCGCGATTACGGCGAGGCTCACGGCCGAATCCGTCAGGTCGAAGGCGAGGAAGTTCCGCAGCAGGAGCTGCATCGACATCGCCATGAAGAACGAAAAGCTGCCGGCGGTGTACCAGGCGTACTCCGGCTCCTGCAGCGAGGTGAACGTGCCCCCGAACGACCGCCCGCGGAGACGAATCAGGGGATTCCAGGCCGGGGAGCGCCTCGCCGAGCGCTGGTCAGGGTCGCAGCCGCCGGGAGGCATCGCTCCATTATGCGCCTCGGGCACCGGCCCACCCTGAGAGCCCCATACTCAAGCCACCGCGTATCTTGAAGAGAATGCGCCCTCGCCGCCCACGCAACGTCTTCTATGGCTGGTGGATGGTCAGCGGCGGGATGGTCATCCAGATTCTCATCGGTGGCCTCATGTTCCAGTCGTTCGGCGTCTACGCCGCCGAACTGCGCGAACAGTTCGGCTGGAGCAAGACCACGCTCTCCGCCGGCTTCGCCATGACGCGCGCCGAGAGCGGCCTGCTTGGGCCACTCCAGGGCTGGGCCGTCGACCGCTTTGGCCCGCGCATCATGATCCGCATCGGCATCACCTCGACCGCGATCGGGTTCCTCCTGTTCAGCCAGATCAACTCCATCTTGACCTTCTTCCTGACCTTCTTCCTCATCGCCGTTGGCTCGAGCATGGCCGGCTTCATGACCCTCACCGTGGCCGTCGTGAACTGGTTCGAACGCAAGCGCGCGCTGGCCCTCGGCCTGATGTCGACCGGCTTTGCCATCGGCGGCCTGATGGTGCCCCTCGTCGTGCTCTCGATGAACGTGATCGGCTGGCGCAATACCTCGATCGCGACGGGGGTCCTGATTTTCATCGTCGGGCAGATCGTCGCGACCTTCATCTACCACCGTCCCGAGGATCGCGGCGAGACGATCGACGGCGTGCCCGCACCGGAGCCTGACGAGCCCCGTCGGGCAGCGGGCGGCCCCGTCGTGATCCCCGCGAACGACGACTTCACCGCCCGTGAAGCGCTGCGCACCCCGACCTTCTGGTTCATCTCGATCGGCCACGCTTCAGCCGTGCTGATCATCGGTGCGCTGATGGTCCACCTCGTGCTCCACCTCCACGAGAGCCTCGGCTACTCGACCGCCCAGGCAGGGCTGGTGATCGCCCTGATGACGGCGTTTCAGATCGTGGGACAGCTCGGGGGCGGCTTCTTCGGCGACGAGGTGAACAAGCGTGTGCTGCTCGTGGCCTGCATGGTCGGACACGTCGTCGCCCTGCTGCTGGTGGCCTACGCCACCTCGCTCTGGATGATCATGGCTTTCGCGGTCATCAACGGGCTGGCCTGGGGCGGGCGCGGGCCCGTCCAGCAGGCGCTTCGCGCGGACTACTTCGGGCGCAAGTCGTTCGGCACGATCATGGGCTTCTCCTCACTCATCGTGATGACAGGGATGAGCACGGGGCCGATCGTGGCGGGGATCTTGGCGGACCGCACGGGCAGCTACGAACTCGGCTTCACGATCCTTGCGATCGTCGGCGGCGTGGGCACGATCTTCTTCGCCCTGGCGGCACCGCCGCGGCGGCCGGGGCAGAGCCTCGAGCGGCCCGAGCCACCCCTGGCGGTGCCGACCCTGGCCGGTGAGCGCTAGCCCGCACGCTAGGTGTGGAGCGAGGCCGGCGCCACCTTCGTCCTCAGGAGGCTCGCGATGCTCGCGATGTTTGAGAGCAAGGTGCTTCCGGCAGCGGTCACGGCCACCGCGCCCGACGGCAGCGACGTGCGCGTGCTGCTCGAAGCCAGGGGCGGGGGGCTGGCCCACTTTGAGCTTGGCCCCAACGAGACCGCGGTCTCGGTCAGACACCGCACGGTCGACGAGGTCTGG
>CAUYZA010000343.1:0-3440 GCA_963577225.1 Dehalococcoidia bacterium
GCTCAGCCGGTCTAGAAAACGGATGTCGGGACCCGAACCTCCTCCGAAGCTGGCACCGGGAAAGTCGACGTACTCCAGCGTCGCCTCGGTGTGCTTCTTGGGCCGGAACATGACGTTGAGCTGATCGAGCCGCTCGTCCGGCACCTTGATCACGCCTATGTGCGGGTCCCGGTGGGTCTGAAACCCGACCTCGTGGTGTCCGGCCGCGACGGCGTTGAAGAGCGACGTCTTGCCGCTGCGCTCCAAGCCGATGATGCCTAGACTCGTCATCCCGCTCTCCTAGCCTGTCTTGCCACGTAGAGCCTTCTCATCCTGAGTTCCAGTCCAGCGGCGCCTCGTCGGGGCCCCGCTTGCGAGGCCGGCGCGGGATGGCGTCCGCCGCCAGGCCCAATTCGGCGTGGCCGGTGGGACACCATTCGAGCAGGGGGCAGCCGCCACACTGGGGTCGCTTCGTGCAGGTGTTCTTCATGTGCGTCACTACGAGCGCGTGGTACTCGGCGTAGGTGGCGGTCTCCGGCTTGATCGCGGCCATGAAAGTATCGCGCAGGGCGTTGTAGGGGGGCGCGCCCTGCACCCAGTCCAACCGCTCCAGCAGGCGGCGTGTGTAGGCATCGATCACGAAGGTGGGGTAATGCCCCGCGTAGAGGCAGACGGAGTCGGCCGTTTCGGGCCCGAATCCGTGCGTCGCCAGCAGTAGCGGGCGGAGTTCATCGAGCGGTTTGCGCAGAAGCACGTCGAGTGAGCCCTCCGCCTCGGTCATGACCAACTCGGCCAGGGCTTTGAGCTTGCGTGCCTTGCTGTTGAAGTAGCCCGAGGGACGGATCAGTTCGGCCACGACCGGCTCCGGCGCGGCGTGCAGCGCCGCCGGATCAAGCATGTCCGCCGCGATCAGGTTGTCGAGTGCCTTGCGCGCGCCGGTCCAGGCCGTGTTTTGCACTAGCAGAGCGCCGATCACCATCTCCACCTCGGTCCCAGCCGGCCACCACGACTGCGGGCCGTAGAAGTCGCGTAGGCGTCGCGACAGCTTGCGCAGGTCGGTCGCGCGCAACGCAAGCGGCGGCGCCTGACGGCGCCTCTTCTTACGACGCGCCCCGGCTTCTAGCGACGGCCGTCCGCGGCGCGCGGCGGCCGTGCTCACCTTGTCGAACTCATTCGGCCCACGAGGGGATCTCGGAGGTGAACGAGTCGTAGAAGGAGACGTAGGGCTTGATGTCGAGCACGGGCGTGCCGCTGGCCACGTCCAGCCCGATCACGCGCACGATGTTGCTGCGCACCCCCTCCAGCGGCACGACGCTGACCGCGATCGGGTTGGGGCGGTGCGCGGTACGTGTCGCGAAGACCCCCACCTCCGGCGACGACTCGTCGCCCGTGGGGTGGATACGCAGCAAGGCGCGACCTTCGTCGGTCACCTGATCAAGCCAGGTCAGGACGAAGACATGGGTGAAGCCGTCTAAGCCGTCGAGGGCGGGCACAAACTCGTCGCGGAAGACCAACTCCGACGTCTCCTGGGCCCAGGTGCGCCCACCGGTGTCCGTGATGTTGTTGCGCACGGCGGCGATCGGTGTGAGGTCGCCAATCACGTCCGGCAGCGCGCGCAAGGCCTCGTCGCGCGCTTCTTTCGCGCTCCTGAGATGCAGCCGTTCGCGCCAGTTGACCACCGCGATCACCTTCCCCGGAGACCCGTCGCGGCCCGCAGAGCGGGCGTTCGCGACGGGTGGCAGCGTACCGCCGCCGGGCCCTCAGCCGCACCTACAGCCGCGACTTTCAGGAGAAACAGGCTGCCGGGCTCCCGGCTGGCCACCTCCGGCGGCCGAAGCACTGTAAAACCCCCGTTTTCGGGGCTGTTTTGCGGGCTCCAACTGTCGAACATTTGCTCGCAAAAGGGCTTCGATCTTGGTAAAATTGAGTCACGAATGCGCGTCCCACTGGGGCGCGCTGCGAGCACCAGTGAGCGAGGTTCAGGACCCGTATGGCCAAGACAGCGACGAGCGACTACAACGCCTCTTCGATCCAAGTCATGGAGGGTCTGGAAGCAGTTCGTCGGCGCCCCGGCATGTACATCGGATCCACCGGCGAGCGCGGCCTGCACCACCTCGTCTACGAGATCGTCGACAACGCCGTCGACGAAGCGATGGCGGGCTTCTGCGACTGCGTCGTGGTCACGCTCGAGAAAGACGACTGGGTCTCCGTCGTCGACGATGGCCGCGGCATCCCCGTCGACAAGCACAAGAAGACCGGCCTCTCCGCACTGGAGACCGTGATGACGGTGCTCCACGCCGGCGGCAAGTTTGAAGGCTCCGGCTATAAGGTATCCGGCGGCTTGCATGGCGTCGGCGCCTCCGTCGTCAACGCCCTCTCGTCGCAGCTCGACGTGGCCGTCACCCGCGACGGCAAGGTCTACCGCCAGACCTACGAAAGAGGCGTCGCCAAGGGCAAGCTCAAGAGCAGCAAAGCGCCCCTCGGCAAGAAGGCCCCCACCGGCACAGTCGTGCGCTGGCTGGCCGACGAGACGATCTTCGAGAATCTCGACTACGACTTCGACACCCTCGTGCAGCGCTTCCGCGAGAGCGCCTATCTCAACAAGGGCCTCTGGATCCAGCTGATCGACGAACGTGCCGAAGGCCGCCCGCGGGAAGCGAACTTCTACTTCGAGGGCGGCATCCGCTCCTACGTGCGCTATCTCAACCGCGACCGCGAAGTGCTCCAGCCCGACCCGTTCGACGCCGAGCGCGAAGTGGACGGCAGCAGCGTGGAGGTCGCCCTGCAGTACACGGACGGCTTCAACGAGCACGTCTACGCCTTCTGCAACACGATCAACACGATCGACGGCGGCAGCCATTTGACCGGCTTCCGCTCCGCCCTGACGCGGCTGCTCAACGATTACGCGCGCAAGAACAAACTGCTGAGCGAGAAGGACGCCAACCTTAGCGGCGACGATGTGCGCGACGGGCTGACCGCCGTGATCAGCGTCAAGATCCCGGAGCCGCAGTTTGAGGGCCAGACCAAGACCCGGCTGGGCAACCCCGAGGTCAAAGGACAGGTGGAATCCGTCGTCGGCGAGGCGCTGACGGAGTACCTCGACGGGCACCAGCGCGAGGCGCGCCGCATCATCGAAAAGTGCCTCACCTCCTCCCGCGCCCGTGAAGCGGCCCGCAAGGCCCGTGACCTCGTCGTCCGCAAGGGCGCGTTGGACGGCGCCACGCTGCCCGGCACGCTGGCCGATTGCACCGAGCGCGACCCCGCCGAAAGCGAACTCTTCATCGTCGAGGGCCCCTCCGCCGGGGGCTCGGCCAAGGCCGGCCGGGACCGCCGCGTGCAGGCGATCTTGCCGCTGCGCGGCAAGATCCTCAACGTGGAGAAGGCGCGCCTAGACAAACTGCTCGCGCACGACTCCTTCCGCATCCTGATCACCGCGCTGGGTGCCGGGGTGGGCGAGGACT
>CAUYZA010000344.1:0-3440 GCA_963577225.1 Dehalococcoidia bacterium
AAGGCGATCGTGGGCAGCATGGTAGGCGCCCGCCTGACGCCGTTGGCAGCGCCGATCGTGTCGTTAGGGCAGTTCGCCGCGAGCTTCCCGGACGGGCTCGTCATGTCACGCGAGACGGGCTTCAGCGCTCCCTACGGCCGGCTGCCCGGCGCCTACGTTGGCTACGACACGGACGACACGCCGTTCCTCTTCAACGGGGACCGCGACAA
Source organism: Dehalococcoidia bacterium (assembly GCA_963577225.1). GTDB lineage: Bacteria > Chloroflexota > Dehalococcoidia > Bin125 > Bin125 > JAPUIR01. The sequence continues at coordinate 210 of CAUYZA010000344.1, forward strand.
CCGGCTGGATGCCACAGCGCGCGTCGTTGCGCTTGAGGCGGGCGGAGAGCCGATCGCCTACCCCTTCTCGCTGCTGGAAGAGGTGGGCGCGTTCAACGACGTGCGCGGCGGCGAGGAATTGGTCGTCTTCTGGATCGCCGGCGCGCAGTCCGCGCTGGATAGCTCGGATCTGACGGAGAGCCGGGATGTCGGCTCGACGGGCGTGTTCCGGCGCGGGCTCAATGGCCAGACGCTGACCTTCGAACCCAACCCCAACGATCCGGGCGTGACGTTCATCGACATCGAGACGGGGTCGGTCTGGAACATATTCGGCAAAGCCGTGGCGGGGGAGTTGGCCGGGAGCGAACTAGAAGCTGTCATCCATGGCAACCACTTCTGGTTCTCGTGGTCCGCATTTGAGCCGGATGTGACACTGATCACCACCCTTGGCACGCCCTAGCCGATGGACCCAGCGCCGTAGCCGGTCGCGGTAACACCAGCGTGCTTCTGATAGCTCGGAGGGCCCGGTAGGATCAACGTCTGGGGCGGCGCGGCGATAGGTCGGCAATTGAACTCGCCGGAGACGCCGGGGGTGACACGGCGGGTTGAGGAGCAAGCATGTCCAGGATCGGCCGCAGCGCACGGACGCGAGAACAGCGGCTGGCCCGACGACGGGCCGACGTGCAAGGCTTCGACCGGGGAGGCGGACGACGCTCGATCTTCCGCTCTCGCTACGCCAAGATCTTCTACATCGTTGGGCTCGTGGGCTTGATGGGCAGCTTGCTGCCGTTGCTGCTGCTGGGCGGCGGCGGGCACCGCGATTCGGGCTCCACCTCCGGGGCCGGCGGCTCCGCGATTCGTCGTGTGGACGACCTGGACGCCGAGGGCATCGGTGCCGTGGTCAAACCCAGTTTCGACGCCCCACCGGCCGCGGCCCTGGATCCGACGCAGGACTACGTCGCGGTCTTCGAGCTGGAGAGCGGCACCGTCCGCATCCAGCTGTTCGACGACATCGCGCCGATTCACGCCAACAACCTAGTCTTCCTGATCGAAGAAGGGTTCTACGATGGGCTCACCTTCCATCGCGTGCTGGAGGGCGAGGTCGCGCAGACCGGCGATCCCAGCGCCACCAATAACGGCGACGCAGGCTACATCCTGCCGGACGAGGGCGTGCCGAGCCAGGACGAACCACTGACGCTCGGCGACGAGGGGCTGATCGCGATGGCCCGTACCAGGGCCGGGGCGTCCTCGTCACAATTCTTCATCACGCTCTCGCCGCAAGAGCAGCTCGACAGCCTCGGCTTCGTTCCCTTTGGTCGCGTCATCGAAGGCCTGGAGCTGGTGCGCGCGCTGACCCCGCGCAACCCGCTGGCGACGCCGCTGCCGGAGGCCGGCGACCGCATTCTCAGCGCCTCGATTGAGACGCTGCCGGCGGGCAGCGTCGAGCTGGAGCTGCCCACGCTGAGCGCGGCGGCAGCCGCCCGTGCGGCGGCCGATGACGATGCGGCCGCCGTCGCCGCGGAACAGGCAGAGGCACTGCCCGAGCCACCTACCCCTGTCGAAAACGTAGCGGTTGAGAAGCCGACCTGGCCGGCGCCGCCCGAGATCACGATCGATATGTCGCTGGACTACACGGCGGTGCTAGAGCTGGAAACAGGCACAGTCCGGATCGACCTGTTCGAGGAGGCCGCCCCGATCCATGCCAACAACTTCGTCTTCCTCGCTGAGCAAGGCTTCTACGACGAGCTGACCTTCCATCGTGTGATCCCAGGCTTCGTCGCGCAGGGCGGCGACCCCACAGCTACGGGAACGGGCGGTTCCGGTTACAACCTGCCCGATGAGGAAGTGGGCGACAACGCCGAGACGCTGACCAACGGCGCCGCTGGGATTATCGCCATGGCGCGCGGTCCGCTGGGCGCGTCCGGGTCCCAGTTCTACATCACCTACTCGCCGCAAGGCGGACTCGACGCGCAGGGCTTCACGGCCTTCGGCCGGATCGTCGACGGAATGGCCGCGATCGACGCACTGCCCCCGCGCGACCCAGGCGATCCCACCGCTCCCGCGGGCGGGCGCATCATCAGCGTCAGCATCGAGACCGTCGAAAAGACGGGCTGACCCGTCGTCGACGGATCTGTCGCGCGCCTGGCGGAGTGCCGCCGGGAGTCGGCATCCGCGAGACACCATCCATCGTTAACCGTGCAGGCAAGAGCCCAGAGGATGACGATTGTGGCGAATCGCTTCGATTTAATTGTGATCGGGGACGGCGCGGCGGGCGACTCCGTTGTGCGGCCGGCGGCGAGCAGCGGCAAGCACGTGGCATTGGTGGAGAAGGACCGGCTGGGGGGCGAATGCCTCAACTACGGCTGCGTACACAACAAGGCGCTCTACAAGAGCGCCGAGGTCTACCGCTTGATGCAGCGAGCCGGGGATTTCGGCGTCACGGCGAAGGGCGTCGAGCTCGACTTCCCGGCTGTCATGGCCCGGGCACAAAACGCGATCGAGACGATCCGCGGCGACAACCCCTGGGGTGGGGTACGCGATGACGGTATCGCCAGCTTCCACGCCCCGGCCCGCTTCGTCCGCCCACACAAAGTCGAAGTCGACGGCCAAGTGCTAGAGGCCGACCAGATCGTGATCCCAACGGGCACCAAGGCCGGTCTGCCACCGATTCGCGGCCTGGCCGAGGCCGAACCGCTGACTAACGAGTCGGTTTTTCGTCTGCAGACCCTGCCGGACTCGTTGGCGGTGATCGGCGCCGGGGCGATCAGCGTCGAACTGTCGCAAATCTTTCAGCGCTTTGGCTCGCAGGTGACCTTGCTGGAGGCGCTGCCGTCGGTGCTGCCCACGGAAGATGAAGAGATCTCCAACGGCTTGCAGCGGGTGCTGCTCGGCGAAGGCGTCCGCGTCTTCACGGCGGCGCAGGTGACACGCGTCCAGCGACAGGAGGACGGCTCGCGTCGAATCGACTTCGAGCAGGAGGGGCAAGGGCACACCCTGCAGGTGAGCGAGATCCTGGTCGCCGCCGGCCGCGTGCCACAGATCGCGAACCTCAACCTCGAAGCGGCCGGAGTGGAGACGAGGCGTGGCTGGCTCCAGGTCGACGACGAATTCCGCACCAACGTGCCCCACATCTGGGGCGCGTGCGACGTCAGCGGCGGCATGCAATTCACACACGTGGCCGCCGCCAAGGGCGACGCCGTCTTCCGCAACGCGGTGCTGGGAGAGCACACCACGCTTGACCTGCGCGCCATT
>CAUYZA010000345.1:0-3436 GCA_963577225.1 Dehalococcoidia bacterium
AACACTCGGTCCAGGCTGGGACAGCGTTCGGACCTACTGCTGTACGAGGCCGGCCGACGTCTTGCCAAAGAAGGGCCGCACGTCCATGCCGAAGTCCGCCTCGACCCGCGCGGCCCACTCTTCGTCATCGGCCAGGCCGTTCAGCGCGATCCAGTCCTCGTCCGACATGCCTTCCCGCCAGGCGATGAAGGGTTCGGCATCCGGACCCACGGGATGGCGCAACTTGGGGCTGGGGTCCTCAGCAATCTCCAGGATCTTGTCGCCGACCAACTCCGCTGGGACCTGCGCATTGCTCAGCGAGGCTGCGAAACGCCTCAACATCCGTCACGCAGGTGATCTCGATGTGGCCGATTCGGAAAAGGCTCGTGGTCATGCGTCCTCCAGTCAAGATGAATGGCGGACACCATAGCGAGCCGATTCTGGCAGATGCGAAATGGCTCCGGTACATCTTACCTATTTATGAAATACCGGTCAGCGGACGGCCCAAACACGCTGGGCTCCCCACTCAAGCCCTGATTCCCGCCGCCAGGTTGGCGGCCTGCTCCAGCAGGCTCAGGCGGCCGACTCGGTGCCGCGCGCGCGTATCTCCTCGTTCAGGCGGACGAGGCTGCGGGCGTGCAGCTGACAGACGCGCGACTCGGAGATGCCCAGCACCTTGGCGATCTCCCGCTGCGTCAGCTCATCTTGGTAGTACAGCGACACCACGAGTCGTTCACGTTCGGGCAGCGCCATGATCGCGGACGACAGCGTTCCCACCGTCTCTTTGCGCTCCAGCTTGCGGTTGGCATCTTGGGCTTCAAGGGTCTTTGGGCATCTCCGCGGCGGGGTAGCCCTCGCCGTCCGCGCTGGAGTCCAACAAGTTATCCAAGCTCACCGTCACCCAGGAAGCGTCGGCCAGAATCGTGTGGTAGCGCCCGATCGCGACCTCCATCTGCTCCGCCACCTCCGTATCCAACGGCTCGCGCCCGAGCTTCTCGCGCAACGCCTCGGTCGCTTGGTCGACCTTGCGCATGTTCTGCCGAGCCGAGCGCAGAAGCCGGTCCGCCTTGCGCAGTTGGTCGATGATCGAGCCTCGAATACGGCTGATCGCGTAGGTCTCAAACTTCACACCCTTGGACGGATCGAAGCGCTCCACCGCTTCTATCAGGCCGATCGTCCCGTCCGACAGCACGTCCTCGTAGTCCATGATCGCGGGTAGCCCGATCGCCAGTCGCCGCACCACATACTTCACCAGCGGGGTGTACTGCAGAATCAACGACTCGCGCAGCTTGGGCGCGCGCTTCTTGACGTAGCGCTCCCAGCGCTTCTGCGTCTCCTCGACAGAGGGCCGGTTTGCATCGCGCCTAGGCATGGGGCGCTCCTCTTCGCTGACTCCACGCACCTACCCTGTGGTCTGGGCAGGGAGACTGTTCCGGCCCACCCGGACCCCCTCGCGCTGTCGCTCTGCTCTCGCCATGCCTATCCCTCATTACTGCTTCATCTATGAGTAGAGAGCGGCGTGCTGCCGCTGAACGGAGCATCAGACGAACCCCTGCCCGGACCCGGAAAACCCCTCGATCACCCACCCGCAAGCGCACTAGGCAGTCATCCCCACCGCCACGTGTGGATGCCCCCCATCGATGCGGTCCTCCAATTTCCGGCGTGACCCAGTCACCCCGACCCAACCGCTAAACTCCTGCTCCACCCATCAGCCCAGGGGGCCCCGTGCGCATCACCGACTTCCGGACCTTCCTCGTTCACCCCACCGTCGATCCGACCGCCATTCCCGACATGTACACCGCCGCCAAGAACCTGCTCTTCGTCCGTCTCGAAACCGAAGATGGCCTGCACGGGTGGGGCGAGTGCTACACCCAGGCCGACCGGGACACCCAGGTCGAGGCACATCTCAAACAGCTCGAGCGTTACGTCCTGGGCTGGGATGCGCGCCGCATCAAACCGTTCACCGACGCCGTCTACAACGACTTCGCCGCCCGTCGCGGCGCGATGGACCTCTACTCCGCCGTCAGCGGCATCGAACAGGCTCTGTGGGACCTCGCCGGCAAGCGTGCCGGCGTCCCCGTCTACGAACTGCTGGGCGGCGCGATCCGAGACCGGCTGCGCGTCTACGCCAACGGCTGGTCGCGCACCACCAATCACGAAGAGCTCGCCGCCCGTGCCCGCGCCGTCGTCGAGCGCGGGTTTACCGGCCTCAAGTTCGACCCGGTACCCGGCCCCTGGCGCTCCTACATCACGCGCCAGCAAGAGGACGAAGCCGTCGCCCGGGTGGGCGTGGTGCGCGACGCCGTCGGCCCCGACGTCGACATCCTGATCGAGATCCATCGTCGCCTCGCGCCCATGCACGCCATTCGCATCGCGCGCCAGGTCGAGCAATACCAGCCCTATTGGTTCGAGGAGCCCGTGCTGGCCGAAAACATCGACGCGCTGGCCGCCGCCCGTCGCGAAATCTCGATCCCCGTCGTCACCGGTGAGGAGCTCTACACCAAGTTCGAGTTCCGGGAGGTGTTCGAGCGGAACGCCGCCGACATCATCAACCCCGACGTCTGCAATGTCGGCGGCATCCTGGAGCTCAAGGAGATCGCCGCAATGGCAGAGGTCTACTTCGTCGCCGTCTCGCCGCACAACTACAACAGCACCACCGTGGGGCTCGCCGCCACGCTGCAGGCCGCGGCCACGATGCCGAACTTCATCATCACCGAGTACTTCGTCAACCTCGAACCCTGGGGCCAGCAGGTCGCCGATCCGCCCTTCGAGGTCGTCGATAGTCACATCACGCTCTCCGACCGCCCCGGCCTCGGCATCGACCTCGACGAAGCCGCCCTCGCGGCCTCGCCCTACCAGGTCTTCCCCCAGCGATCCCTTGGCGACTGAAACCCAACCCGACGGAAGAAGCCCGATGGAACTCTTCGAAGTGATGCGGACGACCTTCTCGGCGCGAGAATTCACCGACGATCCGCTGCCCGACGAGGTGCTGGCCGAGGTCTTCGAGAACGCCCGCTTCGCCCCCAGCGGTGGCAACCGCCAGGGGGGACGGGTCATCGTGGTGCGCGACCCCGACACACGCAGCGCGCTGGCCGACCTCGCAGCGGCGCCCGCCCGCCGTTATATCGCGCAGGGCAACGCGGGCGAGAGCCCGTGGAATCCACTCGCACCGACCAGTGTCCCCGCCGCCACGATCGCCGAGACGGAGATCCCCGCTCGGCTGACAGAGTCATTCCGCGACGCGCCCGTAGTGCTCGTATTCATCGTCGATCTCGGAGTCGTCGCCGCCACGGACCAACTGCTGGACCGCGTCGGCCTGATCGCGGGAGCCTCGATCTATCCGTTCGTCTGGAACGTGCTGCTCGCAACGCGACAGGCGGGTTTCGGCGGCACGATCACTACCTTGGCTGTGGCGCAGGAGCTCGAACTACAGGCGCTGCTCGGCATTCCCGCCACC
>CAUYZA010000346.1:0-3425 GCA_963577225.1 Dehalococcoidia bacterium
TTTGACCCCAGTTGGCGTGAATGACGCGGGACGGACCGGAACGGAAGTGTCCACAATCCCCTTGAAGGAAGGGCTTTCGGACCGAGTCGGAACTCCAGCGAACGGGGTGCTTCGGTTTAGAAGTCCGCTGCTCTGTCCGGTTGAGCTACGGGGGCCCGAATCGAGCTCTGACAGCCCGCTACCCGCGCGCCGTCTCCACCTTCAAATATCTACGACGCCCGCTGCCGCCCGAGCGCACGTGGAGAATGTTCGTATCGTCCAGGTCCGGCGAAGTCGTCAGGTACTTCTGCGCTATCCGGCCCAGCGGCTGCGCCGCCAACATCGCCAGCATCGCCGCCGTCAGCACGTTCGGCATCCGCTCCCAGCGGTCCCCGCTGCCCACCGTCACCAGCGCCGCCAGCCCTGCCAGCGTGCCCCCCATCGCCAGGTTCGTGCCGCACATCGGCGACACCGCCAAGTGCGACTCGCCCCGCTGCATTCGCTCCAACGCCTCTTCCGCCGCCGACTCCAGCTGGTCCTGCGGCACGTTGCCATAGATGTAGAAGCCGTTCGACACCGCTCGCCCCACCAGCCGCACATTCGGCCCCATGCGGCTCAGCAGCACCGACACCGTCGCGTGCTCCAGCGCGTGGTTGCGTCGCACCGAACCCACAATGCGCCTCAGCATGGTCGCCTCTCTCACCGATCCGCCCGCTCGCCGGCGCAGCGCACCGACACAAGCCAACGGACCCCTTTGAGCCTAGCTCACAGGCCGCCCCGCTTCGTAGCGCGGCACCCCCTGCTTGTCGACCAACACGACGACCGTCTCCCGCACGACGGCCCCATCCGGCAGCAACGCCTCCACCACCACACTGCCCTGATGCAGGCCCTCCGGTAGCCCGTCCGCGTCCGGCGTCAGCACGATCGACGCGTCGACCGTCTGGCTCGCCAGCAACGGCACCCCGCTCCCCACGGCGATCCCCGCCGGAACGCTCAGTGCCAACCAGTCCACGCTTGGGATCAGTCGGTAGACCAACAACCCGGATCCCGCATTGCGGATCGTGATCGTGCCTGATTCAAGCCCTTGTTCGGTCGCTACCAGCTCGATCACCGACTCACCGACCGTCAACTCCGGCAACGCGAAGATCGATGCACGGTGTTGTGCCGCCGTCTCCGTGCTGAACCGCGGTGGAGCGACGATCGTCGCTCCCGCCGGCCGCCCCATATTCATCCCCGCGAAGGGCGTTGACGCCTCCTCGTCCGTGAACGGCGCTGCGAACACGCTCGCCCAGCCATCGAAGTAGACGTCCACATCCAATGGGCCCTGCGCGACCGCCAGCGTGCCCAGGTCCGGCAACCGCAGATTGAGCGCGTCCCACAGCTGCACCCCGTCGACCGACGGGGGATTCTCGACACAGCCAAAGACCAGCTCCTGATACGGGTAGCCGTTGAAGGGTGCCGCGCAGTCGTAGGGCGTGCGGAACGGATCCACCTCCGTCCCGGCCGGGTGATTCACGAAGGCCCATCCGTTGTAGGCCCACGTCGCGTAGTACCAGGACTCGATCCGCAGCGGATCGGCGTCGCCGACCTGCGGGAAGAACTCCTGGTTCCACTTGTCCACCAGGATCTGCGCCCCCGCCGCCACGTTGTACGCGTAGTGCGTCCCCACCAACGACTCCAAACTGCTCGGTACGTCGCCGCCATTCGAAAAAAAGGACGCCACCTGCATCAGCCCGTATGCGCACGACGGCGAGATCAGCACCGGCCCCACCCCCTCGAACGGCACCCCCAGGCGCGCCTGCGTCAGCCGGCTCTCGATCCACCCAATCGCATGCAGCAATTGCGCCGGGATCGTGGCCCCGGCGGTCTCCGTCCGAGCGCCAAAACGCCCCGTCGTGATCGCCTGCAACGCGAACGCATCGCCCGGCAGGAGCAGTTGGTCTACCGCCGCCAGCCGCTGCGCCTCCAAGTACGGCACCCGATCACGCGTCGCCTCATACGCGTCGAACTCGTACGGCGGTCCCCCGCCGAAGGCGGAGCACACAATCCCGCCGCCGGCCTGCGCCGCGCCCAACTCCGCATGCGCCGCCACGTTCGACCCGCCATGTAGCCCGCCCGCCAGCAGCGCCGTTCCCAGCAGCAGCAAGCCCACGGCCGCCGCGAGAATCCAGCCATGCCCGATCAAGCGTTGCCGCATGACCAGTCCCAGCCGCCCGCTCATCGCCGCTCGCTCACTGCCACCAGCCCAGGATCAGTACATGCTCGCCCGGCACCAGCTTCCGCATCTCCCCCACATCCTGATCTCCCCCACTGAGCGCGCTGCTCACAATCGACCCGCCATCAAGCACCGCCGCCGACTCGCCCCGAATACTCCCCGGCCCGCTGCCCTCGAACGATCGCAGCGCCAGGAAACGCCCATCGCTCGACCAGGCCACCGGCAGCGCAAAGCTATCCGCCTCCCCGTCCCCGCTCGCGGCGCTCGCCACACGCAACTCCCCGCCAGACGCCCCCTGCCGGAACACTCCCACGCTGAGCGACTCGTTTGTCCGCCAGACCGGAGCGGCACTGCCCATCTCGGACCCAGCAAGATCGGCGGATCCGATCTCCGCCTCGTCCAGCAGCACCTGCCCCGAGTTCGTCGCCGCCCGCAGCGCTGGCTGCGCGCCCTCCAAGGCCCCCTCCAACGCCACCGTCCGCACCTGCATCAGCACGCCGGTCTGTTCCGTGAACGCCAACTGCGTTCCATCGGGCGACAGCGCCCAGTCCCGCGTCAGCCCCGTGGAGATCTGCCGCTTCACCAACGTACCCCCACCCTCCGCGCCGAACTCCACGATCGTCGTCCCGGCCCTACCGATCAGGGCCGCATACAGCGGTCCTCCGCTGGGGCGCCCCACCACGTGCAGACTGAACAGATCGACGTCGAACGACCCACTCAACGCGTCGCTCAGTGCGTGGCGCGACTCTCGCCCGTCCGACACCCGCACCTCGACGACGGCGTAGCTCCGCGACCCGCTCTGGTCGAGCCGCACCTCGCGCACGAGGATCGACTCCCCGTCCGCGGACCAGGTTGCCCCGCCTCGCAGATCCAACCCCTCGCGCAGCAAGCGCGGCGGTCCGCCGTTGCTCAAGTAGAGGCTCGCTTCCGTCTCAGGGTCTTGCCGCCCCGGCTCCAGCACTACGTATGCCAAATGCGGGATGAGGGTGCTGCCTGCGGGCGAAACGGCGCCGCTGATCTCCCAGCCCGCCGCATGCTCAATCTGCAGGAAACTTTGGCGTTCGCTTGGCCGCGTCGGCTCCACCAGCCAGAGCGTGCTCACGCGGTCCGTGAATTCGGACACCAACAGCCGTGGCCCGTCGCGTGTTTCGCCGACGACCGCGCCCGCATCGGGCGGCGACGCCGGAAAAGCCACGCCGAGCAGCAGCGCGAATAGTGCCAGAGAGAAGGC
>CAUYZA010000347.1:0-3414 GCA_963577225.1 Dehalococcoidia bacterium
GCTCCACGCCCTGTGGGCGGCGCTTGACGACCTCTCCCCCACCATGCGCCGCGTCTTCAAGACCAGACTCTTGACCGGCCAGCGAGGCGGCGAAGTGGTACGGATGCACTGGTCCAACGTCGACCTGGACACGGGCATGTGGACGATGCCGGGCAGCGACACCAAGAACGGGCACCCGCACCGCGTGCCCTTGACCACATCGGTCGTCGCGCTCCTCCGCGAGCAACGTGCCAGCGTCCCCGAGGACATCCCGTGGGTCTTCGCTAACGCGCTTGGCTCCGGATCCGTGCACCACCGCGCACGGACGGTGCCCGGCCAGCTGACGCGACGCCTCGGGTTTCATTTCAGAGGGCACGATCTTCGACGCACCGTGGCCACCGGTATGGCCGAGAGCGGCGTGCCGGTGCAAGTCATCGCCCGCGTGCTGAACCACATCGACGGCTCCCCGCGAGCGACGAAAGCCTACGACCGCCACACCTACGATGCCGAGAAGTTGCATGCGCTGGAGACGTGGGCGCAGCGGCTGGACCACATCCTCACCGGGGCGACGGCAGCGGCGGTCCCGTTCCGGACGGCAAACCCCTGACGTCGCCCGGCGCGGCGGGCCGTTCAACGGGGACCAGGTTACGACGAACGGCATTCGGCCGGCAGCGCCTGCTCACGGGCCGCCTGTTCCCGTAACTGCTCCCGCAGCCCGTCCACGCGGTGCAGGAGGTCCTCCGTGCTCAGCTCGCTGAGATCCCCTGCGGGGCCAACGGTCACATCGAGCGACTCCTTGGGCTTCCCGAATGCGTAGTGCCACAACATCGCCTCGACCGCAGGCGCGAGCGTGCCCGCTCTGGCGCGGGCCGTCAGATTCGTGCGGTAGGTGGGGTCGTCGAGGATCGCCGCACAGACCGCCTTGGCCTCCGCGGTCACCTTATTCGGCGTCCCCTTCCGCCGCCCACCCGTCTTGCGGCCTTTCATCTCTATCTCACTCTATTATAGATGGTTATGCGTTCATCAGCCAACGCAGCGCGCACGTCGATCACGCACCTCCAGCGCTCTGAGCGCCTGGTGTCCTTGAGCAGGAGCGCGACTTCTGGGAGGGGATCCACCTGAACGGTCTCGAGGACCTGCGCCTGCGTCTGCGTGGCCTGATGCCCTTCCTCGACAAGAAGACGCGGAAGATCGTCTACACCGACTTCGCCGACACGATTACGGGTGTGACCGACGTCGGGATCGTCGACATGCCAAATATGACTGGAGCCCTGTACGAGAAGAAGGTGAAGGACTATCTGAAGAACCACCTCGACCACCTCGTGATCCGTCGTTTACGGAACAACACACCGCTCACGAAGACGGACCTCGATGGGCTAGAAACAACGCTGGCCGAGATCGGGGAGAACGACGGCGAGACGTTGTTGACCGACCTCCTGGCCCGCAGCGCAGCGCCTTCGCTGGCCCACTTCGTCCGGAGCATGGTGGGAATGGATCGTTCCGCCGCGCAGTCGGCGTTCTCTGAGTTCTTGAATGATGAGAGTCTGACGACGCCTCAGATTCGCTTCGTCGAGATGGTCATCGACCAACTGACGGCGCGGGGGGTGATGGAAACCGACGCCCTCTATGAAGCTCCCTTCAAAGGTCTGCACGCAGGTGGGCCAGACGCCTTATTCACCGGGCAGGATAACGTCATCAAGGGCATCTTCAACACGTTAGAACTCCTGCACTCCAACCTACAGGCCAAGGCGAGCTGAGCGCGGGCGTTCGCATTCACGAGATGGCGCCTAACTCACGACGGAACACCCCGTCCTTACCCCGCTACGCCAAAAGAGAGGGACACAACACGGACACATAGTTCCTCATCGCGTTTTCGCCTACTGGCTGTAGGCGCTAAGGGAAATCACAGTGTCCCTCTTCTATTGAGTGCTGTAACCTGACGCAATGACACCTCAGCCAAGGCCGGCCCCAGCACCCCAAGCCATCCTCTGCGCGGACTGGGGCAAGAACATTCGGAAGCGCGCCGTTTTCGTGGCGGATGTGTTCTCGCGCTCAGTCCGACGAGCCGCGCCACGCGCGTGGTCCCTGGCGACCGTGCTCGAGGAAGCAAACACCCGGACTGGGTGCGGACCCGTGCTTGCGACGTTCGACCTTCCGCTCAGCGCGCCTGCAAGCTACCTGGCTGCGGCCGCACGCGTTCCGTCATGGGGATCCGCGAGCACGTTCATCGACTTCCTGCCTCGCGCCTGCTCGACGCCGCACTTCTTCGAGATCACGAAATCACCTCTCGACTGGAGGGTCGAACAACCGTTCTTCGCGGTGCCACCTGGTCCGGGCGGCCTGACCGCGTACTTCGAGGCCGCCACGAAGCAAGGGGTAGACCTACTCCGAACGATCGACCGGACGACGCGAGCAAAGACCATGTTCGCCACGTCGGGCATACCCGGAACCGTCGGCAGTTCAGCCTGCGACCTCTGGCGAGAACTTGGTCCGAGACTGACAACTGATCGCGAGTTCGCGCTGTGGCCCTTCGAAGGCGACTTACCGACTCTCCTCGAGTCGCACGCGATCGTGCTGGGCGAGATCTACCCCCGCGCGGCCTATGCGACGGCGCTGCTAGATGGGCCCCCAAGCGAGCGCCCCCGCCTGGCCGTTGCAAAGACGAAGCCCGAGGTTCGCCGGGAGTTTATGGCACGGCTCAGGCAGACTGAATGGGTGCGTCAATACGAGGTAACGATCGAGAATGTCATCGAAGCTGAGGCCAATGAGGACGACTTCGATGCCTGCGTGACCGCCGCAGCTCTGCTTCGATGCGTGCTCGAGGAACAGCCACTCACACCCCCAGGACGGGTGTCTGATCAGATAGAGGGCGGAATCCTCGGGACCGGCACGATCAATCTCGACCTCCCCGAAAAGACGTTCGCCAGATCACGGCAAAAGGCTAGAAACCCTCGCCCCAGGCATCAGACCGCCGCGGCGGCGCCGGCTCGCCACAATCCCAGGAATCTCGCCTGCCCAATTCCCGGTTGCGATATGGTCTTCTCCGGCGGCCGGGTCGGCTGGGACGGGCATGTGGGGTCCGTCCGGATCCATCCTCAGTGGCACTCGACCATCGACCTTCCGGAGGCTCGTCGGAGACAGTTCAAGACGGAGTTTCCTGAGTTCTTCGGGTCGTCGTGAAGCCCTCGCTTACGAGCGCACGTCGGTCTCGCCGGTACGCAGGCCGTCTCGGGAGCGCGGCGCCAGGCCAAGTTTGCCGTCCTTCGGAGACATCATCCCGCCGCCACCTTCGATTCGCGAAAGAGGTCAGCCGGCATCGGCCGTCGCAGCCGCCAGGTGATAGCGAGCGGGCGTTCGCATTCACGAGATGCCAAAATCCTCACGATGGAACACCCCGTCCTTACAGTAGGGACACAACTTCCCCTCTAACTCCAT
>CAUYZA010000348.1:0-3409 GCA_963577225.1 Dehalococcoidia bacterium
GGGGCGGGTGCGCTGGGCGGCGACCAACTTCGGGGCGCAGAACCGCTTCGTGTTCGAGACGATTCTCGACCTGCCGGCGGAGGAGGTCGACGCGATGTACGCCCGCGGCGAGACGGCGGACGAGGCGGCAATGGAGCGACCGGCCGTCGCGTCGATTCCGATGGACCAGCTGATCGCGATGGGGATGGCGCGCGGACAGGACCCCGACTACCGGGCCTGGAACGCGGCAGGGCCAGCGGTGCCCCTGCCCGGGAGTGAGCCGTCGACGAGCAATGGAGGCACAATGGGCGCGCTGCCGTTAACTTGGGGTCCTGTCGGGCCGGCGGACCCGCCGCAAACAGAGGAGCTGGTGCCATGACAACGTCAGAAGGCTGGGCGCATCCGGAGTTGCTGGTTGAGACGGACTGGCTGGCGGATCATCTAGACGACCCCAACGTGCGGATCGTCGATTGCGACTTGCTACCGGCCTATCAGCGGCTGCACATCCCGAACTCGGTCTGGAGTTCGTCGCATTACTGGAAAGGCGACCTGCGCAACGAGACGGATGTCCTGGGCGTCGACGACCCGGAGCGGCTGGCCGAGGTGATCGGGCGGCTGGGGATCGACAATGAGACGCAGGTCGTCGCCTACGACGGGTCGGGTGGTCTCTACGCGGAACGCTTCTGGTGGACGATGGATCGGTTCGGGTTCGACAAGGTGCAGGTGCTGCACGGCGGCTTGGACAAGTGGGTGGCGGAAAGGCGACCCCTGTCACGGGCGAACTTCCGGCCGGAGCAGAGGACGTTCGTGGCGCAGCCGCCGCACGGCGGCACGTGCTGCACGCTGGCGGAGATCACGTCGAAGGCGAGCGACGACAACTTCGTGCTCTGGGATGTGCGCTCAGACGGGGAATGGACAGGGGCGAACGCGCGCGGCACGAAGCGCGGTGGGCGGATTCCTGGCGCCAAGCACTGGGAGTGGCTGCAGACGCTGAACGAGCCGGTGCGCACGCTGAAGTCGCCGGACGAGTTGCGGGCGACGCTGGCGGAGATGGGGATCACGCCTGAGAAGACGGTGGCGACGTATTGACAGGCAGGGATCCGTGCGGCGCACGGCATGTTCCTGCTGCGACTGCTGGGCTTCGAGAACGTGGTCGTCTACGACGGTTCGTGGGCGGAATACGGCAACGACGAAGAGGCACCGATCGAGACGGACTGAGACCAGCGTGCATCCGGCTCGGCCAGCGGATGGGTGGCGGCGTGGATCTGACCGTCGGGCAGAGCGCGGAGCGGTCGCTGGAGGTCACTCCGGAGATGATCGCGCAGTACGCAGAGATCAGTGGCGACTACAACAAGCTCCATTTCGATGAGGAGTGGACGAGCCGGACCCAGTTCGGTCGCTTGATGGCGCAGGGCGGTATCGCGACGGGGATCCTGCACGCGCTGGTGGCGATGGACATGCCCGGGCCGGGCACGGTCTTCATGGAGCAGCATTGGAAGTTTCCCGGCCGGTCTTCATCGGCGACACGATCACGGCGAAGGGCACCGTGAAGTGGGTCCACGAGTCGAAGCCGATCGCGACGCTGGATTTTGTCGTCCGCAACCAGGAGAATGTCGAGGTTCTGACTGGGGAGGCGACGATCTATCAGGCGTCCGCGGCGGACTGACCCGCAGGTAACCGAGCGCGAGCAATCCACTGCATACCAGCCGTCTGGTGCGTCCGACGCCACCCGGTAGGCTGACGGCTGCGCTGGAGGCTCCATGACCAACCCCATAACCAAGGCCGTCCTGCTCGATTTCGGGGGCACGCTGTTCTCCTATGCCTCGTCGGCCGGCGGGCGGGTGAAGCGAGCGAAGCTGCTGGCCGAGACGCTCGGCCACGACGACGACGATGCTGTCTTCGAGGCGCTGCATCTCGGCATGCGCGAGGCGTTCCGGGTGGCGAACGAGGGGCCGTTCTATCTGCACTTCGATGTGGCAATCCAGGGCTATCGCAATGCGGCGTCGGCGATCGGCGTCGAGTGGTCGGAGACGGAGGGGCGGGCGATGGCGGAGCGCGTGGCGCACATGAGTTTTGAAGGAATCACGCCGCGGCCGGGGATGCGGGAAACGCTGGACACGCTGCGAGAGCGCGGCATTCATCTCGGCGGTGTGTCGAACGCGGATGATTTTCAGCTCGATGCGATGGTCGACGCCCTGGGCGTGCGGGATGTCTTCCACCACCTCTTGAGCAGCGAGACGGCTCGATCCTGCAAGCCGGATGCGGCGATCTTCAATCAGGCTCTGGCAGAAGCGGGCTGTGCGCCGGAAGAGGTGATCTTCGTGGGCGACACGCCGGATGCCGACATCGTGGGGGCGGAGGCGGTCGGCATGCGGCCCGTGCTGATCGAGGAAACGACGGAGATCGCGATCGATCGGGGCAAGCCGAAGCCGGGACAGCTGACCATCAAAGAGCTGCCGGAGCTTCTGGACCTGATCTAACGTCTCTCCCGAGCCACCAGCGACGCCCTAATCTGTAGACCGATCCAGCGATGTGAGCGAGGAACTGCCGATGCACGACTATACGACCCTGAGCCTTGCGGTGGAAGACGGACTAGCCACGATCACGCTGGACCGCCCCGAAGCCGCGAACGCGATCGATCGCGCGATGGCGCTCGATTTGATGCACGCAGCGATCCGTTGCGACGAGGACCCGGAAATCCGCGCGGTGTTGATCACCGGTAGCGGCCGCTTCTTCTGCGCCGGCGGCGATCTCAAGTCTTTCGCGGTGGCTGGCGAAGGCATACCGGCCCACCTGAAAGAGGTGACGACGTACCTGCACGCAGGCGTCTCCCGCTTCACACGGATGGACCCGCCGGTGATCGGGGCGGTCAACGGCATGGCCGCGGGTGCCGGGATGAGCTTGGCTTGCTCCTGCGACATCGTGCTGGCGGCGGAATCCGCGGCGTTCACGATGGCCTACACGCGGGTGGGGCTCACCCCGGACGGCTCGTCGACGTACTTCCTGGCCAAAGCCGTGGGGCTAAAGAAGGCGCTGGACCTGACCTTGACGAATCGGATGCTGTCGGCGTCGGAGGCGGAGGCGATCGGCATCGTCAGCCGAGTCGTAGCGGACGACACGCTGGCGGAGGAGGCAACGGCTCTGGGGAAGCAACTGGCCGCCGGGGCAACGCTGGCGCTGGGCGTCTCGAAACGCCTCCTGCACAGCGGCTGGAGCGAGACGCTGGAGACGCAGATGGAGTTGGAGACGCGCGCAATTGCCGACGCCGCGCGTACGGCGGACGCCCAAGAGGGCATCGCCGCTTTCATCGAGAAGCGGGACGCGAATTTCAAGGGCAGCTAGGGCAGCGGACGCGGCTCCCGGCCCTAGTCGATGCGGAAGTCGTTGGCGGCAGGTTCACGCGGCAGGCCGGGCATGGTCATGATCTCGC
>CAUYZA010000349.1:0-3378 GCA_963577225.1 Dehalococcoidia bacterium
GGCGGCGGGTGACGGTCTTGCGGCCCGCCAACACCGCAGGCATCGTCCAGACGAACGAGATCATCTTCACCGCAGCGGTCGTTTCTCGGGTTCGTTGGACGTGCCCATTACGCCGAAGCATACTGCTGGCGCCCCAATTCAAGTAGAACCGGAGGCCGGCGATGGGTCGCTTCCAACGCACCAAAATCGGCAACGCTGAGCTCGTTGCCCTTCAGGACAGCTGGGCGACGATGGCACCGGCGGCGTTCTTCCCCGACGTTTCGCCCGCCGCTTGGGACCCGTACTCCGAGTTCCTGGACGCTGAGGGGAATATCACGCTCAACCTCGGTGCCTGGCTGGTCATCAGCGAGGGTCGCACGATTCTCGTGGACACCGGGCTCGGCGGCCGTCCTACGCAGATGCCTCTGAAGGAACCGACGGCGCTACCTTCGGTTTTGGAGAAGGCGGGGGTCGCCGCCGGCGATGTCGACTTCGTGGTGTACACGCACCTTCACTTCGATCACACGGGCTGGAACACGGTTGATGAGGGCGGAAAACCGGTTCCTCTGTTCGCCAACGCCCGCCACGTGGTCCAGCAGACCGAATGGGATTACTGGACCAGCAGCGAGGAACAGCGCGGTGGCGCGCAATATGACACGGTCTTGGCGCCGATCGAAGCGGCAGGCCTGCTCGACCTCGTCGAGGGCGAGCATGCAGTCACCAGCGAACTCGTGACCGTCCCGACGCCCGGTCACACGCCGGGTCACGTCGCCTTCGTCATCGCCAGCGGCGGCGAGCGCGCCTACCTCATAGGCGATGCGGCCCATCAGCCGGTCCAGCTTCGCGAGGACGGATGGTGCCCAGGCGCAGACATCGACAAGGACGCTTCTACGCGAAGCCGGCGCGAGCTCTTCGCGCGGGTCGAACGCGAGGGCGCCTTGATCGCGAGTGGGCACTTCCCCTTCCCGGGGCTCGGCCACGCTGTCTCCGAAGGGGGCGGCCGAACCTTCCGCCCACTTGCGTAGCGCGATGTCTGCATCGAGCCCCGGGATCGCCCGCGTCGCGGGGGTGATCATCTGGACCGAGCAGTTCGAGGAGATGCTGCGCTTCTATCGCGATGTCCTCGATCTTCCGCTCCGAGGCGCCAAGCCTGGCTTCGCGAACTTCGAATGGGGCGGCTTTCGCCTCAGCGTCGCGGCCCATGATGATGTGCGGGGTCAGTCCCGTGATCCGCTACGGGTGATGGTCAACTTCGCCGTGGACGACATCTTTGCCGCCCACCGGCGGCTCACCGAAAGCGGGGTAGCGTTCTCGCGTTCTCCCGAACAGGAGCGGTGGGGTGGATGGGTAGCAACGCTGGCCGATCCGGATGGCAACACGCTCCAACTGCTGCAGCTTCCGCACTAGAGGTCTTCCCGGCTCGGAGTGCTACGGCCTCGTTCATCCAGATGCGATAGGCGCCGCACGCCTCGACCTCGCCAAAATCCTGAACCCAGAGTGGCTGGCCCGGGAGATAGCTCAGCCAGCGCCCGCCGTCGCCGTCGTCTTCAAACCGGTGAAGGGACGAGTACTTGCCGTCGATTGCGCCCAGGGCATCGCGCACGTCAGCGCCCGCGCCCAGGTAAACGAAGTCGTTCCAGCCCGCAGCCAGCGCCACGGGGAACGGGACGGTCGCCGAGAACCCGGTCCCCAGTGAGACGGTGCCGGCCACCAGGAACCAGTAGGGCGCTCCCGGTGACAGGAGCGTGAGCGTGTTGCCGCTGGGCCCGTCCGCTATCCAGTGGCGGTAGGACTGCGATGCGGGATCGAGTTGGTATGCCGCTGGAATCGATCCTTGGGGTATGCCGGGGAGCGAGTCGCCCAGGGGCAAGGACGCGGCGCCGAAGAAGCCGGCATGGTTCCAGCCCGGATCGAAGTCGAGCGGCCCGCACTGAACCTGGCCCGCTCCGACGCGAGCGCTTGGGCCGAACTCGCTGGTATTCCCACCTGCGTCGGTAGCAGCGGCTGTGATCCAATCCCCCGCGGATACCGTGGGCGCAGCGAAGCTGAACGATCCATCGGCCGCCGCCATGGTCGTGGCGAGGGGGAATGAGCCGTGGTCGTTCGCTCCGCCGGGGGTGTGTGCGGCGAGGACGAGGTCGATGGTGCAGCTCCCACAGCTGGTCCCAGCCGTCCCGCTGATCTCGGTTCGGGCGGCGCGTGTGATAGTCGGATGGTTGAGGCGGTCGTTGGCCCCGATGTCGCCGTCTCCAGGATCGTTTTCGTTGCGTATGCCGTCGCCTGCAAGATCGATCGCCAGCCCTCCGAGTGCCTCGAACGTGTTGTTCCGCATGGCGACGGCGATGCTGCTGCCCTGCGCTGTCTCCGGAACCGAGATGCCAGTCCCTGCGTTGCTGATCAGATTCGACGTGATCTCGGGGCCGGGTACGGCGCGATCGACGAGGATGCCGACGGAGACCGGGGCCGCAGTGCCACCGTCCGCCTGGCCGATGGTGTTGCCGACGACGCGTACCACCCCCGCGAGCACGAAGTCCACATGGATCGCGGTCGAGGCGTTCCCGATCACATTGCTCTGCCCCGGCTCCTCGCCGCCTACGATCGCGCCATCGCCAACGATTCGAACACCCGTCTCGACGGATGCCGGCGCCCCGTCGACGTCGAAACCCACGACGTTGCCGGCAACGATCGCGTCGGTACCACCCGCGAGGATCCCCGTGTCGCACCTGCCGACCATGTTCCCCTCGCCGGTCGTGCTGTCGCCTCCGACCTGCAGCGCCGTGCCCGCGACTTCCAGGCAGGAGAGCGTGAAGCCGTGGATTGCCAGCCCCAGAACGACGACGCGGTCGCCAAACACTTGCAGGCCGCGGTCGACGCCTGCGGTCCCTTCCAGCAACACGCCCGCGCTCCGGGCGTCGATTCTTACGTCGCTGCGGGTGATCGCCGGCAGTGAGGTGGTGGCAATCGTGATCGTCGTTGGGGCGGCGATCGGAAATACGACCGCGTCGAACTCGATCGCTAGCGTGTCCTCGCTCAGGTCGGCGTTGACGAAGGTGATCGCTGCTCGCAGCGTGCACAGTTCCGCATGGGGACACTCGGCACCGGCGAGTTCGTCCGCCGCGCTCGTGACCATGACTGTGACATCCGCCTGCGCCTGCGCAGGCTTCGAGCTAGGGAAGTCCCGGGCCGCGAGCGTAAGCGCGATGGCGACGATGAGACCGAACGCGAGTCGCTGCACCTTCAGATCAGGGGCCAGGGGTAGCTGCGGTGGGGCCCGGGGGTGGGCAGCGTGCGAGTACGCAGGAGCCGGTCAACGCGCGCAAGGAGCGCGCCGATCTCGCCGGGCGCGAGGAGGGCGTGGAATGCTTCGGTCCCATCGGCCTCGCCTGCGATCTCGGTGGC
>CAUYZA010000350.1:0-3358 GCA_963577225.1 Dehalococcoidia bacterium
GCGCTGGGCTGGCGACGAGGGGATCGGCATCGGCACGGCCGCTCTCGCCTTCAGTCTGCTCTCCGCGGTCAACGCGGGCGCTGTGTTGGGTGTCGGCGCGCTCTCCGACCGCATGGAGCGACGCACGTTGCTGGGCGCGGTCTACTTTGTCCGATTCCTCGCATTCCTCGCCTTGATCCTTCTGCCGGGGTCAACGGCGATCTGGGTGTTCGCCGTCGTGGGCGGCGCCTCGTGGCTGGCGACCGTGCCGTTGACCAATGCGCTCACGGCCGACTTCTACGGGATCAAGCATCTCGGGATGTTGTCCGGCGTGGTGCTTATGGCCCATCAGATCGGTGGCGCCGCGGCAGTCTTCCTCTTCGGCTTGGTCTTTGACCAAACGGGGGCGTACGACGTGGCCTTCACGGCGGGGGCGGTCCTGCTCGTGCTGGCATCGCTCGCGGCTTTTTCGATCCGGGAGCGGGACTACTCTGCGCGCTACGCTCCGCTGGCGCCCGCGCCGGCCGGCGGGAACTGAGCGTCGTGAATGGATTGATCGCCGTCGTCCTGCACCATGCCGAGGCTGTCGATCCCGATCTGGTGGGCTGGCTTCGCCACCAGATCGACGCCTTCCTCGGTGTCGATGCGCTCGCCATCGTGATCATGCTGGCGGTTGTCATCCTCACGCTCCCGCTCGGCATCGGGTATGCGGCGCTGCGTTACCGTCGAGCGGCCCAACGGCGACAGATCGACTGACTGGACATTGCCCTCCGAGCGAAGGGGCTGAATCGCCCATTGGAGCGACACCCTTGCCGCGTCTATTGAGGCGAAGGGACACGCGCGATGGTCCACGCGGGAGGTGAGCCGCAGTCGAACTCCGCTACTTTGCCGGCCCGGCGAGGCTTCAACTCGCGGCCAAGCCGACGCCCAAACCCACGCCACAGGGAAAAATGCAGAGCGTGGCGTGGCCGATACCAGTCCGTGCGACACCGGCCCCATAGGGTTAAGAGGAGGTCGCGCGGCACCGCCCCCCTCACCCCCGCCTCCTGAGAGAAAAAGGTCACATGTTGGTCACATTGGGGCTGGTGGTGCCCAGTTCGCGTTGGTGCGCGATGGGACGGAGACCCCGGAGATCGCCTATGGAATGGGGGCCGTTAAGACTCGCACGAACCGCCTGTGACCGACCCGAGCGAGCTTCTAATCCGTTGGATGGGTCCTGACCCCAGTTTTGACCCCAGTTGGCGTGAACGACGCGGGACGGACTGGAACGGAAGTGTCCACAATCCCCTTGAAGAAAGGGATTTCGGACCGAGTCGGAACTCCAGCGAACGGGGTGCTTCGGTTTAGAAGTCCGCTGCTCTTAAACACGTTGGGCCTAAGCTCCGCGTGGCGGGACCGCAAAGTGGGCAGAGCCACGGACTCGTTCTCAGCAGCTCCAGCAGCCTCCCGCGGATTCGGGCGACCGCACGGCAAGGCGGACTCCCGAAATCGCCGGCTCTCCGCGCGCTATCTAGTTTTTCGTGCCCCACAGGCATCAGCGCTCCGCCTCCCTAATCGCGTACGCAGTTGCACGCCGCATCAAGCGCCCTGCATTTGCACTTTTCCAGATGACGGATAGCCTTCGCGCTTACCTCCGGTGACGTAGGCAGCTATCTATTCGTCTGCATCCAGATTGCCTAAAGGCAATCCGACGTGATTTCGGGCGGCGTGTCAATCGCCGTCCAACTGCACGTTTCCAGAGTGCGATCAGAGCTTTGTGTCACTCCGATCGCCGTATGAAAGTGCTTTCTCAGAGGGGGTAGCGCGCGCTCCGAAACACGCGATCCGCAAGTTTGTGCACGCTGACAGGATGTTTCACCGCCTGTAAGCTGCCGCGGGGAAGGCAGCCGACGAGCCGCTGCTCGGAAAGCACGGGGTCCAGGGACGCCGAACCTCATCCGAAGCCACCCACCCACCACCGCCACCCGTCCGCCCCAGATGCATGTCGTCGTCTATGACGAAGGTTGCTGGTTCTGTCGCTGGTGCGCCGATCTGATCGTGCGCTGCGCTCGTCGCCCCGTGCGCGCCGTGGGATTTACCGAGCTGCCGGTTGGCGACTGGCTGACCGCGCTGGCCGCCGACCAGATCCGCGCCAGCGTGCACCTCATTGCGCCGAACGGCCGTGAATATCACGGCGGCCATGCCGTCACACAGGCTGCACGACTGCTGCGCGGCGGCCAGGCGGCGGCCGTCTTCGACCTCCCCGGACTGGTCTGGCTTCGGGACGCCGGCTATACGGTGGTGGCGTCCCAACGGGGGCGGCTGAGCCGGTTCGTACGTCACTGAGGCAGTTGGGCGGAAGGCGATGGCAAAATCGTTCCCAACTCGTGATCAAACGCCGACAGCGCCGACAAGAGCGCCGCGTAGGCCGGACGTGGCAGCTCGCGCTGTCATTGCTTCCCACCTTTGCGATAGCGGTAGAAGGCAGGCCCCCCCCGGGCTCGATGTCCGCCGCGGTCAGATTCAGCACTTCCGATCGGCGCCGTCCCGTCAGTAATGAGGTCAGGATGATCGCGCGATCGCGCAGTCCTACCGGCGTCGCGGGGATGATCCCCCGGAGGCGCTGGACGTCGTCGGCCGACAGACCGCCGGTGCCGCCGCGTGACAGCCCCTCACTCTCGGTGCGGCAGTGATCGTCGGAGGCGCTACGTGATGCACGAGATGCCCGCGGGCGCCGCGCCATCCCAGAGGCCGCGCTGGGATTCAGCGCTCGGCCCCAGCCGGGCGAAACGCTCGCGCGCTCTCCTGGGCTTGGTGGCATCCAACTGCGCGGGCATGGGGGGAGGCGCGCGGTGGTCTCGGCACCCGCACTCTTCGGGCCGATCGCCCGCGACTACGAGCGCTGGGCCGCGCTCCTCAGCTTCGGGCAAGATCCACGCTGGCGCGCCACCCTCGTCGCCGGCTTGGACTTGCCGCCCGGCGCCCACGGTGGGGACGGCCTACGTCTCAGCGGGTGCGAATTTCGATCCCCACGCGGCGTAGGCATCAAGCACGGGCTTGAGGGCCTGCCCCTTCTCCGTGAGCAGATACTCCGCCCGGGGCGGATGGTCGGAGTAGAAACGGCGCTCCACGATCCCATGCTCCTCAAGCGTCTTCAGCCGCTCCGACAGCAATCTGGGCGTGAGTCCCTCCAGCGAGCGCGCGAGCGAGCTGAATTTGCTCAGCCCGCGATCGAGGTCGCGGACGATCAGCAGCATCCAGCGTTCCCTCAGGATGTCCAGCGATCGCGCGATCGGACAGACCTGCTGCGACTCGTAGATCCGCGCCATGATTGGGCCCTTTCGGTCCAGTTTATTCGATCTCGACTGGCTATTAAGGTAGCGAGTACCTTTCTAGCTAT
>CAUYZA010000351.1:0-3334 GCA_963577225.1 Dehalococcoidia bacterium
AAACCTCGTCCACTTGGTGACGGAGGATTTCGCCTGCGGCGCGCTGCGACCGACCCAACTCGAGCAGGTCTTCCGTGACAACGCGCTGACCGTTTGGCGCCAGCCGGATGTGCCGATCGCGCCCGGCGCCATGCATCGCGGCGCCACTGGATTGGCCGCTGCCCTTAGCAGGCTTCGCCGCGATCTGGGGGACGCCTCAGTGGTTCGGGTGCACTTCAAGCTGTTCCGCGTTGAGGAGGCAGAGGGGTCGACCGAGACGACCGCTTATTACCACGCGAGTGGACGGAGTGACGCCGGCGCTGTGCAACAGAACGCCACGTGGGTGTGCCACTGGCGGCCGGGCGAGGGAGACGAGGCGCGGCGTCTGGTGTCGATCGATGTGAGGGACTACGAGCAAGTCGTGGCCTCCGGCGCGCGTCCGCTTTTCGCCGACTGCACTGAGGCCGTTCTGGGCAACGACGCCGCCTACCGCGAGCAGTTGCGCCCCGGGATCAACCACTGGCTGACCAGCCACCGGCGGAGCGGTGGGCATCGTCGCAACAGCGCCTACCGAGGTCTTGCCGTCGGTGACGCCAACGGCGACGGCCTGGAGGACGTCTACGTTTGTCAAGACACCGGCCTGCCCAACCGCCTGCTGGTCCAGCAACCGGACGGCACGGCGACGGACATGGCCGAGCTGGCCGGTGTCGACTTTCTCGAGAACACCACCGCCGCGCTGCTGGTCGACCTCGATGGCGACGGCGACCAGGATCTGCTGGTCGCCGTCAAGTACGGCGTGCTGATACTCGAGAACGACGGCTCGGGCCGCTTCGCAGCGCGCGCCGCCAAGTCGTTGCCGGTAGCTCCCCCAACGGCGATGGCCGCGGCGGACTACGATCGCGACGGCGACCTTGACCTTTATATTTGCAGCTACCGGACGTTCCCCTGGAGCAACAAAGCGGCCGCCGTGCCGCTCCCCTACCACGACGCCAACAACGGCGGATCCAACGTACTGCTGCGCAATGAGGGGGGCTGGCGCTTCCAACACGCGACGCGCGAAGTGGGTCTGGAGGAGAACAACCAGCGCTGGAGCTTCGCCGCGGCCTGGGAGGACTACGACAACGACGGCGACCTCGACCTCTACGTGGCCAATGACTACGGGCGAAACAACCTGTACCGCAACGACGACGGCCACTTTAGCGATGTCGCCGCTGAGGCGGGCGTCGAGGACATCTCGGCCGGCATGTCGGTCTCCTGGGGTGACTACAACAACGACGGCCTCATGGACCTCTACGTGAGCAACATGTTCTCGTCGGCCGGCAACCGAGTGACCTACCAGCGGCGCTTTCAGCAGAGCGCCGGCGGGGCGACGCGCTCCCACTTCCAGCGTCACGCACGAGGCAATTCGCTGTTCGAGAATGCCGGCGACGGAACCTTCCGCGATGTCAGCGTCCGAACCGCTGTCACCATGGGACGCTGGGCGTGGGGCTCGCACTTTTTTGACATTAACAACGACGGCTGGGAGGATCTGATCGTCACGAACGGCTTCGTCACGCAGAGCAACCACGACGACTTGTGAAGCTTCTTCTGGCGGCAGGTCGTGTCGCGTTCACCCACAGAAAGCGTTCCGGACAGCGAGGTTTCGGACTACCGCGCCGCCTGGACGCAGCTGGGCGCGTTCATGCGGCGTGGCCGCTCGCTGAGCGGAAACGAGCGCAACTGCTGCTTTTTGAACACGCGCGGGACGCAATTCGCCGACGTCTCGTCTGCGACGGGCCTCGACCTGATCGACGACGGCCGCGCGGTGGCCCTCGTCGACTGGGATCACGACGGCGATCAGGATCTGTGGCTGCTCAACCGGACCGGCCCACAGGTCCGCTTCCTGCGGAACGACGTAGCCAGTGGCAACCGCTTTATCGACTTGCGCCTGGTCGGAGACATTGCCAGCGGCACGAACCGAGACGCGATCGGCGCGCGCCTCGAGCTGCACCTCGGCGGCGAAGGGGCGCGCAAGCGGATCAAGACGCTGGCGGCCGGCGACGGCTTCTTAGGCCAGTCGAGCAAGTGGCTTCACTTCGGGCTGGGGCGCGATGAAGCGATCGAGCGGCTTGTCGTCCGCTGGCCGGGGCGCGGTGAGGCGGAGGTCTTCACCGGGCTGCAGGCCGATCACCGCTACCGCATCGTTCAGGGCTCGGGCCGCGCGGAGCGTTGGAGTCCACCCCCACGACGTGTCGCGCTCGAGCCATCGACGCCAGAGGTCCCCGCGCCGTCTGCCCGTGGGCGCACCCTCCTGTTGAGCCCTTCCCCGAAGCTCGAACTGGAATACGTCGACCTCGACGGCAAGCCGGCACAGCTGCCCGCCGGACCGATCCTGGTGAACTTGTGGGCGACTTGGTGCGCTCCCTGCCTGGAAGAGCTGAAGGCGATGGCCGCTAAGCAGCAGGCGCTGCGCGCGGCCGGCGTGACCGTCCTCGCCTTGAACGTCGAGGGGGCGAGCGACACGGAAGGCTTCGACCCGGCCAGGGCCAAGGGCATTCTTGAGTCGATGGGTTTCAGCTTTCCCGCAGGGCTCGCCTCGCCGGCGCTGCTGGACGAGCTGCAGCGGCTGGCTGACGAACTGCTCTTTCGGCAAAGCGAGCTTCCGCTGCCGAGTAGCTTTCTCTTGGATGCCGAGCGCCAGATTGCCGTGATCTACAAAGGGCCGGTCGAGGTGGCGCAGTTGGTCGGCGACACCCGCAGCTTGGCGCGGAGGCCGACACGCATCCAGGAGGCGAGCACACCTTTCGCGGGCCGGTGGATTGTGAAGTTGTTTCACCATGACGTCCCATCCATCGCTAGTGTTTTCTTGGAAGCGGGCGATCCCGAAAGGGCGATCAACTATGTGCGCGGGAGGGTGCAAGCCGATCGCCGCCGCCCTCCCGGAGCCGAGCGAGATCGCCGCCTGGCCCGGAGTCAGGTGGTGCTGGGAAACCTCCACGTTCTCGTCGGACGGGCCGAGGAAGCGGGGAGCGCATACGAGGAAGCGCTCGCCTTGGTGCCCGAGGATGCTGGCCTGCATCTCGCACTGGCCAAGCTGCGCAACAGCCAGGGACGCGCCGTGGAGGCGGAAGAGCACGTGGTCAAGGCGCTGGCGAAGCAACCGAATGACGCCCACGCGCTGACGCTGCTCGGTCTCCTGCGGCTTACGTCGGGCAACGTGGCGGAAGCGATCGAGTTCCTTGAGCGGGCGATCGAAGCCGACCCAGGTCAGTGGCCAGCGGCCAATAACCTGGCCTGGATCCGCGCCGCACATCCCGACTCCAATCTGCGCAACGGTGCCGAGGCGGTCCGCCTGGCGACCCTTGCTTGCGAGGCA
>CAUYZA010000352.1:0-3333 GCA_963577225.1 Dehalococcoidia bacterium
CGACGATGCTGGGCCGAATAACGTGCTCAACACGCCGCTGATCGACTTTTACGAGCACGACGGACGTGCCGCGACCGTGCGCGGCAGCGCGCCCAGCCGCCAACGCGTCGAAGTGTATCGCGTCTCCTCGCCGCGTCTGCCGGCGACTCAGCCGCATTCCAGCGGCTTCGGCGGTGGGGCTGAGCTGCTGGCCACGTCCCGCGTCGACAGCGACGGGCGCTGGGAGGTGCGCTTCTCCGCCGCGGCGGGCGAGTTGCTCACCACGCTCAGCGTCACCAGTGCTGGCGACACGTCTGAGTTTGGGCTCAACTTCCAGCCGCCGCCCCCGGAGTTCTTGACCAGCGGACTCACGGCGAGTGGTTGGTTCGCCGATCCGATCGCGATCGACGACGCCGTCGCAGCGCTAGGCTCGCGGGTGCGGTCCGTGTTCCGTTTCGATGCCGTGGCCCAGCGCTGGCAGGTGTTCCGCCCCGCATTCCCCGCCTTTTCGGACCTCGTCTCCCTCGACAGGGGGGACACGATCTGGATCCAGCTCAGTGAGGGAAACAGGCTGTTCTGGGCCCAACCCGCGGCGCTGGTCTCGGCCCGCAGCTTGGCGCTCGAGGCCAGCCTCAACTTCGTCAGCTGGACTGGCCCGCCGACCTCGGTGAGCGAGGCACTGGGCCCGCTGGCTGACGTCACGCAGGCCGTCTTCCGCTACGACCGCGGCTCGCAGACCTTTGCTCTGGTCTTCCCCGCCCTGGTGCCGGGGTTCGCACCCATTCTGCAGCCCCATGACATCCTCTGGTTGCGCTTAGACCAGCCCGCACAATGGGACCAACCCCCGCGCTGAGCGGCCCGAGGCGCCGCCTCGAGGCCCCGCAGACGAGCCGCAACGCCGCGAGGGCAATCCGACGAATTGCCCGAGGGGATCAGGCTTGGGTAGCCTTAGACGTGCGTCTGCGCGTTTCGATGCGCGGACGGCGTGGTGGGCGTCGCCTAGAGGCCTAAGGCGCCAGGTTGTGGCCCTGGTATTCGTGGGTTCGAATCCCACCGTCCACCCCAATCTCGACCATACAATCGCGCGGACGCGATAAGATTTGGCGGAGCTTGTGCAGCGGCGGATGGGGAAGATGCGATCCTTGTTGAGGCGAAAGCCGGTTCTCGTCATGTTTACCCTCGTCGCGCTGGCGGGGCTGGTTGGCGCGGCCTGCGACAAGTCCGACGACGCGGAGCGGCTGGCCGCCCAGCGCCTGTTCCGCAACTACCTGCTCATTGAAGACCCCAGCGCCGAAGCCGACGTGCGCGTGCAGGGCTTTGTCGACCAGCTTCCCCCCGACTTTCCCACCCCCGACGGACTGACACTGCTCGGCTCGGCCTTCACCGACACCGACCTGCGCCGCGAACTGATCGTGGGTTGGGAGAGCGACATCGCGGCCAACGACCTCTTCGAGTTCTACAACGAGGCGCTCGACGAGAGCCCTTGGTCGATCGAGTCCGATCCGCGTGTGCGGCGGATCGACTTCATCCGCTTCGTCGACGAGGACAACAGCGGCTTCACGGGCGAGCTGCGTATCGCGCAAGAGGGCAACGACGCCGTCGTGATCTTGATCGCGCGCGAGTTCATCCAAACGGATTCGACTCCGACCGGCGGCTAGCGGGCCGATGCGCCGTAGCCATTCGGGTCAGGCGATCCGCTCGATCAGCAGGGCGGCGAGTCCCAGGTATAGGAACAGCCCCATGATGTCGGTCACGGAGGTGACCAGAATGGAGCTGGCCAGCGCCGGGTCCATCCGCACCACGCGCAGCGTCGTGGGCAAGAGCACGCCGAAGAGTGCCGCCACAACGAGATTGCCGAGCATGGCCACCCCCACCGCCACGCCGATCCAGGCGCTGTCCTTCCAGGCCCAGGCCACCAATCCCACCACGAGTCCCAGGACGGCCCCCTGCACCACTCCCAGTGCCACCTCGCGTCCGATTGCCGAGCGCCAGGCTCCCGGGGGGTAGCTGCCCAGGGCCATCGCGCGCACGACCAGGGTCAGCGTCTGTCCGCCCGAGTTCGCCGAGATGGCGACGACGACCGGCAGGAACACGGTCAGTGCCGCTACGCGGTCCAGCGTGTCCTCGAAGATGGCCACCACGGCCGCTGCTACGAACACGGTCGAGAGGTTGAACAGCAGCCAGGGCAGCCGGCGCCGGGACCGATCCCGCCACCGGCCCCCGCATCGACTCCGTCCCTTCCATGCCCACCATGCGGAACATGTCCTCCGTCGCTTCCTGCTCGGCGACGTCCAATAGATCGTCCGCCGTCGTCACGCCGACCAAGCGCGACGCCTCATCGACGACGGGAATCACCCGCAAGCTGTAGTGCCGCAGGGTGCGCAGCATCTCCTCCTGGTCCGTCGCGGTCGTCGTGGTGATCAGCTCGCGGTTCATCAACTCGTCCATCGTCGTGTCCGGCCGCGAAATCACCAGCTCGCGCAGCCCCACCACGCCTTGCAGCCGGTTCTCCGCATCGACCACGTAGAGGTAGTATGGCTCCGCAGCGCGCGGCTGTACCGCCCGCAGATAGTCCAGCACGTTGCTCGTCGTCATCGACGAACGCAGCGTCACCACGTAGGGCGACATGATCCCGCCGGCGGATTCGTCGTCGTGCGCCAGCAGCGGCGTTACCGCCGCGCTCTCCTCCATCGCGTCCAGCACGGTCGCCGCCTCGTCCGCCTCCAGCGAGTGCAAGATGTCGGCCGCGGCGTCGGCGTCCGCCTCGTCCAGGACGTCCGCGAGATCCTCAAGATCGAGCTGGGGGCGGACGCTCCGCAGCTCAGCCGGTTCCAGGTGCTGGAAGATGGATGCCAGCCGGTCCGGCGCGACCGCGTTCAGCAGCAGTTCGCGTTCCCGCTCGTCGAGTTCCGCCAGCACGTCGGCTTGGTCGGCCGGATGCAGCCCCAGGACGTAGTCGGCGGCGGTCGCCGCGTCTCCCGCGTCGAGCCGCGCCGCCACCTCCCAGAACGTCGATCGGATCGCATCGCGCATGCGCGCACTCTATCGGCCCCTGTTGGCCTGCGCCCCGCGATACCGGGGCCGAGCGACGTCCGTCAGGCGGGCGCCGGTCGAGCTACGGGCTGGGCTGGTTCCAGACCGCCGCCCCGGGCAGTTGGACCCAGACGCCCTCCCCGAAACGCAATGTAGTCGCGGTGTTCACGGCCGCCGGCGCGTCTGGGCTGAAGCGATTGAAACGCTGCCGCTCCTCGTCCCAGGTGAACAGGGCCTGGAGCCGATCCGCGAACCCGGCCACGGCCACGTCCACCGACGTCAGGTCCGGACCGGTCCAGGTCACCAGGTTGAACCCCGCCT
>CAUYZA010000353.1:0-3331 GCA_963577225.1 Dehalococcoidia bacterium
GTGGAGCAGGTAGCGCGCGAGGCGGAAGCGATGGGGTTCGAGTCGGTCTGGGCCAGCGACCACGTCATCGTGCCGGTGGGCGAGGGCTACATCCCGCACTATTTCTACGACCCATTGGTGGTGATGACGGCGGCGGCGGCGGTGACCGAGTCGATCGAGATCGGGGTCAGCGTGCTCGTGATCCCGTACCGCGATCCGGTCGTGACGGCCAAGATGCTGGCGACGATGGATCAGATGTCCCGCGGACGCATGATCCTGGGCACCGGTGTCGGCTGGTTGGAGCAAGAGTTCGACGCGCTCAACGCCGACTTCCACGCGCGCGGCGCGCAATGCGACGAATACCTCGACGTAATGCAGGCACTGTGGACGAGCGATCCAACGTCGTTCGAGGGGCGCTGGACCAACTTCACGGAGATGCGCCAGAACCCCAAGCCGGTGCGCAGCCCGTTCCCGATCTGGGTGGGCGGCAACGGCCCGCCGGCGATCAAGCGGGCGGCGGAGCGGGGCACGGGCTGGCACCCCATCAATCTCCCACTGGCGGAGTTCGGCGCGGGAGTAGAGGCCTACCATGCCGCCTGTCGCGACAACGGGGTCTTGATGGGGCCGGTCTGTCTGCGTTCCATGCCCGCGGGTCGGGGCGTGCCGGAGGGCATCGAGAGCGTCCCGTTCACCGGCTCGGCGGGGCAGGTGGCGGAGGACATCTACGCCTACGCCGAGGCGGGGATGACGCACATCTTGTTCTCGCCCCCGGTGTCGGATGTCGAGGAACTGCTGGGCGAAATGCGCGTAATTGCAAACGAAGTGCGGCCACTGGCGACCTAGGCGGGGATGGGAGGGGCCTGGCCCCCCTCCCACGAGTTGAATCCGGCAGTCGCGCTTTGCTTGGCGCTAGACGGAACCAGGCGTTCCGTCTGCAGGCGTTCGCGCGGCGGGCTCTTCTGCGGCGTCCTTTTTCTCGGGCGTGATTCGCTTGATTAGCTGATGGGCACCGTCGGCGCCGAGCCAGATGATCAGCACACTGAGGATTTGACCGCTCCTCTCACCGATGAGTTCTGCGTCCTCGGTCCCTACAGGAGCCTGCGAGACGCCGTCCAGGATCAGTGATGCGAGATTGATGTCGAAGACAAAGACGATGAACGCGCCGACCACGAGGTTGACGATGAGAGCGACGAGCTTGGTACCACCTTCTTTTTCGATCTTCTCGTCCTTCGTCCGCACGATCCTGTCGACCCTCGTGATCTCCTTGGCCGCCCTATACGCCCGGGTCTCCCTGGGCGTCTTGAGCACCCGGAGTTCCTTGAGTGCGAGGTAACGCGACTTGATTGTCGCGATGTGGGCGTTCAGGAACTCAAGCATCGCTTCCGCGATCCTCTCGGCGACGGTTGCCAGCATGAGCGTCATCATGATGGCTTCGAACGTTGGCATGGATCCCTCTTTTCGTGGCGCGATCCGGCACCACAGCAAGAGACTATCCGTCCGAAGAAACGATCTGTTCAGAGATTATAGAGCTGGACATAGTGTCTAGTGGAAACTCTTGGCGCCTTAGCCCATGGATGCACGATGCTTGCGGTAGCACCGAATAGGGCCAGGAAGCTAGCGGTCCATCGCGTCGCGACGCGGGTTGGGTCGCTTGGGGAACGACGCCCGATGGATCAGCTCGGTCTCGGGCAGGACGCGGAAGAGCGTCATACCGGTGCACTTGGTGGCCTCGGGTAGCTCGGCCTCGGTCACGATTTGTGTGGCCGCAGCGACCTCGCCTTCCGTCAGCTCCAGCGAGGCCGTGACGTGCGGGACCCAGTGGGCTGGGCGCTGGTGCCACTGCGGGTAGGCGCCGACATCCATCGCCAGCACGATCGCGTCGCGATGGAGCGTCAGTAACTCCTCGGTAGGCACGGGCGCGAAGAAGACCGGGCCCCAGCGGGCGGGGAAGACGCCGACGCTGCGCAAGCGGATCTCGAACGGCGTGCGGGCATCGACGAAGGAGTCGATCTGGCCGGGCGCAATCTTGGGCGCGAGTTCGTCCGAGACCCAAAGGGTGAGGTGAGGGATATCGGTCTCGCGGATGGCGCGACTGAGACCGGCGTCGGCGAGTTGCTGCCAGACGTCGCGAATGGCTTCATCGGTGGTGGCATCGAGATGGAGGGCAAGCGCAAAGGTCACGTGTACTCCGCGATGGGTGGTGCAGGCGTGCTGCTAGTCGAGCTTCACGGTAGGAGCGGAGAGAGTACCGGCAGCTTCCATCTCGGAGAGGGTCTGCGGGCCAACGGGGCGGTCGGCGATGATCCCCTCGCCCGCGAGTTGGTCGAGCTCCGCCTGGTCGAGACCGAGCAGGCCGCCCAGGACCTCTTCGTTATGTTGCCCAAAGTTGGGGGCGACCGAGGCGATGCAGGGACCGGCGTCGGTCGCCTGCCAGGCCCAGCCGTGGACGAGCCATGTCTTGTGCTGCGGGTGATTGACCTCTTCGTAGAAACCGCGTGCCTGGAGTTGTTCGTCATCGAACAGGTCCGCCATCTTGAGCACGGGCCCGCAGGGCACGCCCTCCGCACGACAAGCGTCGAAGACTGCTTCCTTCGTCAGCCCCCCGGTCCAGGCCGACATGTGGGCGTCCAGCGCGTCGTGGTTATCCCAGCGGTAGATCTGGTCGGAGAAGGCTTCCTCGCCGCTCCAAGCCGGGCTGCCCATCGCCCGCACGAGGCCGTCCCACTCCTGATCCGTGCGCACGGTGATGGCGACCCACTCGTCCTCGCCTCGGCACTGATAGGCGTTGTGCGGCGCCATCCAGTCGTGGCCATTGCCCCAATGCGGCTGCAGGCGCTGGTTCATGTTCCAGTCGAGGAAGGCCTCGCCGATCTGGGCGGTCATCACCTCGCGCTGTGAGAGATCGATGTATTGGCCCTTGCCCGTCTTGCGACGCTGGATCAGCGCAGTGAGCGCCGCCGCCGCCGCGCCGAGCCCGGCAATGGGATCCCCGTACGAGATACCCGTCTTCATCGGGATCCCGTCATCGCCGTAGCCGGACAGCGCGGTCAGGCCCGACATCTGCTCGATGATCGGGCCGTAGCCCATCGCGTTCGCATCGGGGCCCGTTTTCCCGAAGCCGGCCATGCCGACGACGATGATCTGCTCGTTCTGGGCGCGCAACCACTCGTCGCTCAGGCCGAGCTTGGCGGGCACGTCGGTGCGGAAGTTCTCGATCACGATGTCGCTCTTGGCGACGATGCGACCGAAGAGTTCCTTGCCTTTGGGGTCAGCGAGGTCAAGCGTGACGGACTTCTTGTTGCGGTTGTACTCGTGAAAGTAGAACGCCGTGTTCCACCATTGCTCGCCCGGC
>CAUYZA010000354.1:0-3328 GCA_963577225.1 Dehalococcoidia bacterium
CGCCCGCTGCCGTTGACGGCGTGGACCTGCTGGTCGTGGGCGTCGTAGAAGAGGCAAAAGCAGTCGCCGCCGATGCCGGTCGAGGTGGGCTCCACCACATTGAGCACGGCGGCGGTCGCGACGGCGGCGTCGGCGGCGTTGCCGCCCTGGCGCAGGATCTCCAAGCCGACTTGCGCCGCCAGCGGCTGGCTGGTGGCGACGATGCCGTTGCGGGCCAGAACCGGTGAGCGTCGGGACTCGAAGCCGAACTCGGTGCGCATCCCCGGCTCTCCTCGTCTACGGGTTACGTCGGGCAGGCCGCGACATTCGACTCGATGCAGGGACGCGGTGCAGCATAACCTGTGCGGGCCCCCATTCGGCTTGGCGGAGCCGCAGGGGTGGGGGACGATTTCTGGAGCTGCGAGGCGCGGTGTCCGAACGTTGTCCGTCCTGTGGCGCCAGCGCCGATCCAGCCCAGGGCTTTTGTGCCTCGTGCGGTGAGCGCCTATTCGAGGAGGCGCCACATCCCGCCACCAGCCGACGGCGCCGCAACCCGTCGCCTCCGTTGGATCCCGCAACGGACAGCCTCCCGCAATCCAAACCAATCCGCACAAGCCTGGAGACGGGCCCGCCGAGCTCCACCGACCGGCGCTATCTGCCCAGCGACATCGAGACCTACCGCCGTCACCTGCGCGAGACCTTCGGTTATACCGATTTCCGCGGCGCGCAAGAAGAGGTCCTGCGCGCGTTGCCCCAGCACGATGTGCTGACCGTGATGCCAACAGGCGCGGGCAAGAGCCTCTGCTACGTGCTGCCCGCGCTCGAGGTCGGCCGAACAGTCGTCGTCTCGCCCTTGATCGCGCTGATGCAAGACCAGGTGGAGTCGCTGCAAGCGGCCGGCGTCTCAGCGACGTTCATCAACTCGAACCTCGATCGTGGGGAGCAGCAGGAGCGTTATCGACGCTTTATCGCGGGCGAGATTGCGCTGCTCTATGTGGCGCCGGAGCGGTTCGCCTCGCCGGGATTCAGCGACGGGCTGCGTCGTGCCGGGGTGCACCTGCTGGCCGTCGATGAGGCGCACTGCATCTCCGAATGGGGACACAACTTCCGGCCGGACTATCTCCAGCTCGGCGCGATCCGCGAGCGCTTGGGCAAGCCGCGCACGCTGGCG
Source organism: Dehalococcoidia bacterium (assembly GCA_963577225.1). Classification (GTDB taxonomy): domain Bacteria; phylum Chloroflexota; class Dehalococcoidia; order Bin125; family Bin125; genus JAPUIR01. Next base: position 1,151 of record CAUYZA010000354.1, read on the forward strand.
CTGACCGCGACGGCGATGCCCCAGGTCCGGGACGACATCGTCGAGCGTCTGCACCTGAGCGACGACAGCGTGCGCGTGACGGTCAGCATCGACCGGCCCAACCTCATGCTCAGCGTGAAGTCGATCGCAAGCCCGCAGGCCCGGACGGCATGGCTGATCGACTACATCCGCTCGCGGGGAGCGGCTTCGGGCATCGTCTATGCCCGCACACGCAAGACCGTCGAGGCGGTAGCCGAGGAGTTGCGTGCGGCCGGGATCATGGCGGCGCCGTACCACGCGGGCTTGCCACGCGGCGAGCGGACGCAGACCCAGCGTCGATTCCTGGTCGGCGAGTTGCCCGTGATCGTGGCGACCAATGCCTTCGGTATGGGGATCGATAAGCCGGACATCCGCTTCGTGGTCCACTTCAACCTGCCCGCCCGGATCGAGGCCTACTACCAGGAGGCGGGCCGCGCCGGCCGCGACGGGGACCCCGCCGACTGCATCCTGCTCTACGCGCGGCGCGACCGCAGCCATCAGCAGCGCTTCATCGACGCGGCCCACCCCAACGACGGCGAGCTGCGCGAAACCTGGCAACGATGGCTGCGATCAGCGCGCGACGGACGTCTGCCGCCCGACATCGCGTCGGACGACCCTGATCGCTTCGCCAGCGTGATCGCGGCGCTGCGCGCGTCCGGCTTGGTCGACGCGGTCGACCTGATGCTGACATCCGACGACGCCTTCGCGCCGATCGACGCATCCAGCGTGGAGCGGCACCGCGATTTTGCCGAATCGCGCCTGCGTCGCCTGGTGGAGTACGCGGAGACGACTTCCTGCCGTCGCGCGTTAATCCTGGACTACTTCGGCGACGACGCCCACGACCGCTGCGAGGCCTGCGACAACTGCACGTCGGCCGAGGCGCCCGACTATCCGCCCGACTTGCTGCAAGCGATCGAGGCCCTGCGGGACGAGATCGCGTCGCGTAGCGGGCGCGACCCGACGCGCGTCTTCGAGCTGCGAACCGCGCGCGAGGTCGCAACCAGTCGCCCGCGCACGCAGGACGACCTGCTCGAGATCTGGGGCATCGGGGAAACACGGGCCTCCTGGCTCGGCCCCGACCTGTTGCGCATCGTCGCGGAGTGGGAGCGCGCCAATCCCGACGCTCCTCCCCCCACGCCAATCGTTCCCGACGCCCCGAGCCGCCGCGCGACGAGTCCGGGCAGCACCGAGCCAGGAGCCGACATCTCGCCCTCGGATCCGCTCTATCAGGCCGTTCGCACCTGGCGGCTGGAGCGCGCGCGCGCCGATGGCGTGCCGGCCTTCACGCTGTTCTCGGACCGCACCCTTCGCGACCTAGTCGCGTCGCGGCCGGGCGATCGGGAGGGTCTCCTCGCCACCTGGGGCCTGGGCGAGACCAAGGTGGAGCGCTTCGGCGACGACTTGCTTCACGTCTTGCAAAACGCGACCGCCAGCGGCGCGACGCTGCCAGAATGAGCGCATGACGCTCGAACTGCGCAACCCGCACGCGATTCTGGCCGCGCTGCGATCCAGAGCCCAGGACATCGAGGAAATTCGCACCAGCGCCGAGCGCGGCCTCTGGGCCGAGCTCGCCGGCGAGGCGCGTCAGGCGGGTGTAACGGTCACCGGCGCGGATGCCGAGCGCGGGCGTGCCGCCAAGGGACCCGGCAAGACAAAGCCGGGGCGGGATTCCGCCGGCCGAGCGCTGGTCAAGGAGCGCGCCGATACGCCGATCGAGGAGATGTTCGCGCAGGCCTCCGACAACAGCCTCTATCTGGCGCTGGACCAGATCCAAGACCCACAGAATGTGGGCGCGATCTTTCGCAGCGCCGCGTTCTTCGGGGTGGCCGGACTGATCATGCCGTCCGACCGAGCGGCGCCGCTCTCGGGCGTCGCCTATGACGTCGCCAGCGGCGGGCTCGAATCGGTGCCATTCGCCCGCGAAGGCAACCTGCGTCGGGTGTTGGAGCAGGCCCGAACAGCCAGGCTCTGGATCTTGGGAACGTCGGAACACGCGGAGACTTCGCTCCACGGCGTACCACGCGATCGATCCTGGCTCGTGGTGCTGGGCAACGAGGAGCGGGGGCTGCGACGGCTGACGGAAGAACAGTGCGACGTGGTCTGTTCGATCCCCCGCCCAGCGGACATCGACTCCGAGGCGGTCGGCTCACTCAACGTCGC
>CAUYZA010000355.1:0-3322 GCA_963577225.1 Dehalococcoidia bacterium
CTGTTGGCTCAGGATTGGGGGGGGATGCGCTCTGCTTCGCTTGGTGGGGTTCTCCTGTTTTCCACGGGCGTTTCTGGTCGCTCGTGGAAAGCTCGCTTCTGGCTCCGCGCGCTGTGGGGCGAGTTGAAGATGGTTCCCAAGTGGCTGCAGAGCCGCCGCGGCGCGGTGAATCCAACTGGCGTGTGCGTGCGGCTCAGGTAAGGCGGGAGCGGGCAGCGCGGACGACGTTGGTCAGCAGCATGACGCGGGTCATGAGGCCAACACCGCCGGGCACGGGGGTGATGGCGGCAACCTTGGGCTGAACGGAGTCGAAGTCGACGTCGCCGGCGATGCGGTAGCCGCGCTTGCGGCTGGTGTCGTCGACACGGTTGATGCCGACGTCGATTACGACGGCGCCGTCGCGCACCATCTCGCCCGTGATCAGGGCGGGCACGCCAGCGGCGGCGATGACGATATCGCCGGCCCGCGTGTAGCCGGCCAGGTCGGGCGTGCCGGTGTGGCAGAGGGTGACGGTGGCGTTCGCGCCGGCTCGCTTCTGGACCAGCATGATGGCCAGGGGCAGTCCGACGAGGCGGGAGCGGCCGACGATGACGACGTGCTTGCCGCCGGGGTCGTGGCCGGAGCGGACAAGGATCTGCTGCACAGCGTGCGGGGTGGCGGGCAGGAAGTGCGGAGAGCCCTGCATGATCAGGCCGTGATTGCGCGGGTGCAGGCCGTCGACGTCCTTGGCGGGCAGGACGGCCTGGATCAGGCTGTCCTCGTCGACGCCGGGCGGGACGGGGAGCTGGAGGATCATGCCGTCAACGACGGGGTCGGCGTTGAGGCGATCGATCAGGGCACGGATTTCGGCGGTGACGCGGGCGGCGACTTCGGGATCGTTGGTGTCGGCGTCGATGGGGATGCGATGGAGGTCGGCGAAGATGCCGATCTCCTCGCCGTCGCGCAGCTTGCCGCGCACGTAGGTCTCGGAGGCGGCGTCGTCGCCGGCCAGAATGATGGCGAGGCGGGGCACGACGCCGCGCTCGCCCAGCAGGGTGACCTGTTTGGTCAGCTCGACTTTGATCGAGTCGGCGATGGCCTTGCAGTCGATGACGTTGGTGGGCTTGTCGGGCATGAGTCGATCGTATGGGGGGCTCCATGCAGTCACAAGAAGCGGGGACACGGGACGCTCGGCGGCGAGGGGATGGACTCTGGAGCCTCAGTCGTGTTCCTTTGGCCGCCTGACCACGGCATCCAATAGCGGCTTCATCTCGGCGGCGACGGCCAGAGCTGTATGCGCATTCCGGCTATCTGGATTCCGCTCGCTGACCACGCCTACCAAGGCCATGAACGCGAAGTACGACTCGTGAGCGAGGTTGCCTGCGATGGCATGGGCATCGGCCCCAAGCGAATCGGCGGCTGCGCTGTGTCCCATGAGAATTGCCGCTAACGAAGGGTGCACCATCAGGCTCCCCACGTCCTTCATTCGAATCAGGTTCTCCAGGAAACGCCGACTCCCGGTCGCGTCATTGGTGCGTCCTTCCGACCATTTCCGAACGATCCCACGGGCGATCCCTTCCCTGATCCGGGGGATCTTGCCATCGTCATATTCAACGTGCTCCAAGGCCTCTAGCGCACCCCAGAGCTGCATCGCAAACTTCGGATCGGCGTGCGCCGCGATTAGGTATTCCGCACGTTCCTGGATCAATCGAGGAAAGCTGTGCGCGACAGACCATCTGCCAGCGGCAGCCGTTTCGAGACTCGCCGCCATGAATTGGCTTAAGTCCCAGGACAAGAGTGAGAGCACGGGGCGCTCCCTCTCCGCATCCTGCCCGGCCCACCCTGACTCAGCGCGCAAGCGCTCGAACTCCGCGACGAGCGCCGCGCCCGCCATCAGGATGTCGTCGACTGTCGGCTCCGGCTCGTTCGGAGGCATTCTCGGATGCTATGGACGGATCGGAAGACCCACACTACACATCGCTCCAGCGGCGGGATGCTCAAGCTGGCCAGCGGGCCTGATAGAGTAACGCGGCTATGGGCCCTTACTTCAGCGGTGTGGATTTGATCGAGATCGGGCGCTTCGAGTCCGTGCTGGAGCGGCACGGGGAGCGCTTCCTGCGCCGATGCTTCACGGACCGCGAAGTCGATTACTGCGGCGGCCGGACGTCAGAGCTGGCGGTCCGCTTCGCCGGCAAAGAGGCGACGATGAAGGCGCTGGGCACGGGGGTGCGGGGGATCTCGTGGCGCGAGATCGAGATCCTGGCGAACGCGCGGGGGAAGCCGGTAGTGCTGTTGCACGGGCGGGCGCGGAAGCGGGCGCTGTCGATTGGGATGGAGTCGTTGGACATTTCGTTGACGCATGAGCGGGAGATGGGGTGTGCGTTCGTGGTGGGGGGCGGTCGTCTGTCTTAAGACGGGGGCTGCCCCCCCGCCCCGTGTCCCCCCGCACGATCGATGCCCGAGGGGTTGACCACGGATAGGGGAAGGCGAGGTCGGCGGGCTTGAGGCGTCTCTGGTGGCTTAGTTTCGGGGGCACGCGCGCGCACGTGGTGCTGCAATGCACGGGGCGCGCTGCAACGGGAGAGGGGGGAGGGAGTCGACGGGACTGACCAGAGGCAGTACAAACGCGGGGCACCCAGCGCGCTGTCCCCACTACGAGGACCGTCCGTACGAACAGGAAAAACCATGAAGCTTGTGACCAGCGCGCAGATGCGGACGCTTGAGGAACGGGCCGTGGAGGCCGGCGTCGATCTCGATCAGCTGATGGAGAACGCGGGGCTGAACGTGGCGCAAGAGGTCTGGATGCAGTTGGGGCACGTGGAGGATCGCCGCATCGTGGTGCTGGTGGGGCCGGGCAACAACGGCGGCGACGGGCTGGTGGCGGCGCGCCACTTGGCGGAGTGGGGGGCGGCGGTGCGCTGTTACGCGCTGGCGCCGCGCGACGACGCGCAATGGCAAGCAACGCTGGCGGCGGAGATCCCTTGCGGCAGCGTGGCCGACGACGACGGGTTCGAGGCACTCGAGGCAGTGCTGGCCGGCGCGGAGGTGGTGATTGACGCGCTGCTCGGCACGGGCCAAAGTCGCGCGATCGAGGGGGATTTGGCCGAGGTCCTGACTCGATTGGGAGCGGCGCGTAGTCGCTCGGTTCCGCCGAAGCTGATCGCGGTCGACCTGCCGACAGGACTCGACGCCGACAGCGGTCGGGCCGATCCGCTGACGGTCGCGCCGAACGAGACGGTGACATTCCAGTACCCCAAGGTGGGGCTCTACACGCAGCCGGGGGCGGCACTGGCGGGCGACGTGCAGACAGTGGAGATCGGGATCCCGTCCGGGCTCGACGAGG
>CAUYZA010000356.1:0-3308 GCA_963577225.1 Dehalococcoidia bacterium
CGACGCAGCAAACCCTGCACATCCAGCGCCACGAACGTGCCGCGCTGGCGCAGCGCGGGGACAAAGTCCGCCGTTAGTGCGTCGGCGTAGAGCGGCGAGACGGCGGCGGCGGCGATTGGGCCGGCCGGGAGGTCCGTCGCGGCCAGAGGATGGGCACGCGACAACAGGCGCTGGAAGCGTCGCTGCGGGCGATAGTCGTTGGTGAAAACCGTGTCGGAATCGGACCGGGCGGGCCAGACCTCCAGCCCCACAGCCTCCAGCGCGGGTAGCGCGAAGCGCGAGGCCCACGGCCCCACCTGGCCCAGCACTTGCACCGACTCAGCCGGAACCGTCCCTGCGAAGGCGGAGGCCAGCGACAGGCCCGCGTGCCAGGGGCCGCCGCCCGGCTGCGGCCAGCGATCGCCGCCGATCCGGATCTGGTCGCGTGTCAAAGTACCGGCCACGAGCAAGGCTGGCATCGTGATCCTTCGGCGATCCGCGGTGCCCCGAGGCCCCCCGTAGGCAAAGCCCTTGGCAGAGCTCGGCCCAATAGGGCCCCCCGCCACTGCGGCAGGGAGAAGCGGTGAGATAGGATAGCCTGGTACGGCGGCTCTTTCGGCAGCGAGCCCGCTGGATCACAACCGTAAAGCTAGATCTGCCGCGGAGGACCGCATGGTCGTCGAAACCGGCACGCCTACCGTTAAGGCCGGCCTAGCAGAAATGCTCAAGGGCGGCGTGATTATGGACGTAGTGACCGCCGATCAGGCGGTCATCGCGCAGGAGGCCGGGGCGGTCTCTGTGATGGCGCTGGAACGCGTCCCTTCGGACATCCGCAAGGATGGCGGGGTCGCGCGCATGAGCGACCCCCAGATGATCCGCGACATCATCAGCGCCGTCAGCATTCCCGTTATGGCGAAGGTGCGCATCGGCCACTTCATGGAGGCGCGCATCCTACAGTCGCTCGGCGTCGACTACATCGACGAGTCCGAGGTGCTGACCCCGGCCGACGAGTCGTTCCACATCAACAAGTGGGAGTTCAACGTCCCCTACGTCTGCGGCTGCCGCAACCTGGGTGAGGCGCTGCGTCGCCTCGCCGAGGGGGCGGCCATGATCCGCACCAAGGGCGAAGCCGGCACGGGCAACATCGTGGAGGCCGTGCGCCACATGCGCTCCGTGCAGGGCGAGATCCGGCGTCTCAAGGGCATGGGCGACCAGGAGCTCGTTTCGTTGGGCAAGGAGATCGGGGCACCGGCCGAGTTGCTGCGCGAGACGCAGCGGCTGGACCGTCTGCCGGTCGTCAACTTCGCCGCGGGCGGCATCGCCACCCCGGCCGACGCGGCGCTGATGATGCAATTGGGAGCGGACGGCGTCTTCGTGGGGAGCGGCATCTTCAAGTCACAGACTCCAGAGCGCATGGCCGAAGCGATCGTCAAGGCCACTACGCACTACGACAACGACGATATCCTGGCCGAGATCTCGACCGGCCTGGGCGAAGCGATGCCGGGCCTCCAGATGGAGGACATCCCCGCCAGCGAGCGCCTCGCCGAGCGAGGCTGGTAAGGCGTCCGAGACGCGTCGAACGACAGGAAACACGACGAGCCCATGACCACCGTCGGAGTGCTTGCGCTCCAGGGCGACTTCCGGGAACACAGCGTCAGCTTGCGCCGCGTGGGGGCCGATCCGCTCGAAGTGCGCCGAATAGACCAACTGGCGCAGTGCGACGCGCTGATCATTCCCGGCGGCGAGAGCACGACGATCGCGCGGCTGTTGCTGAGCTTCGAGCTGTTCCATCCGATCCAGAAACTGGGTCGCGACGGCTTCCCGATCTGGGGCACTTGCGCCGGCGCGATCTTGCTCGCCGACGACGTTCGGGGCGAACTCGATCGGCCGCCGCTTGACCTGCTCCCGATCGTGATCGACCGCAACGCCTATGGCCGTCAGGTCGATTCCTTCGAGACAGATCTCGACGCGTCCGGTCTGTCGCTCAGTGGTGGCGCGGATTCCGCGTCGCCGTTCCACGCCGTCTTCATCCGCGCGCCGCGGATCCGCTCGGTGGCGAGCGACGTGGGGGTCGTGATGACGTTACCGGCGGATGGCGACGAGGCGCCGGAGCCTGTCGCCGTGCGTCGAGGCGCCCTCTTGGCCACGACGTTCCACCCCGAACTGACCGACGACGCGCGCCTGCACGCCTACTTCGTTGAGCGCTGCGTCGCTCCCGCGCACGGGCAGGCGGTGCTCGCCTCGGATACGGCCGCCGGTAGGGCAGGGGGTGCATCGTGAGCGCCGAAGCCCGCGCCCTGCGCCTGCTCGACCTGCCGCTGCTGGCCATGCATAGCCAGCGCGTACACCCGAACCAAGCCGTCACGCTGGGCTCGCTCGCGAGCGCCCGCCAGGCCGGGCCCTCCTGGTCCGACTTGCTGCACAACGGCCTGCGCCTGGGCGCCCTGCACGTGAATCGCGGTCGCGCGATCTGGGTCAGCCGCGAGGGCAGCACCCTGCTCGGCATGGCCGGTCTGCGACGGCGCAGCGGCCGCGTCGTCTGGGAGATCGACCAACTCCTGACCACGACGCCGAACGAGGCGTTCTTGCTCGACCTGCTGGACCGCGTCGTCGCCACGGCGGGCGCGGATGGCGCCCATCGCCTCTTCCTGCGGCTCCGGGCCGACAGCAATGCGCTGCAGCCCGCGCTCCAGCACGGCTTCAGCGTCGTGATGGAGGAGACGCTCTTCGAGGGCGCCGCTACCAACACCGGCATTGTGTCTGAACAAGGCACCCACGACAGTGGGGGAGCGCACGCAAGACGTCGGCGGCGCGGCGACGATCAAGGCCTCTTCCAGCTTCATTCCCACGCCGTCAACCAGGAGGTGCGCTGGCTCACCGCGCTGTCACCGCGCGAGTGGCGCGCGGCGCTGGATCCGCTCGGACGCGGCGGAGAAGAGTGGGTGCTGCCGGGCGAAGACAACGTCGGCATCGACGCGCTGGTGCGCATCGCGCCCGGACGAAAGATGAGCTGCGCCACCGTGCTCAGCACCAACCTCGACAGCGCGCGAGACGGGGTCGCGTTGGCGCTGCGCAAGGGAGGCGAGAAGCACGACCGCGTGCGGCTGCTGGCGGGTGCGGGCGACGTCAGCATGGCAGCGGAGAGGGCGGGGCTGTCGCCGAGTGGGCAGTTCCAACTGCTCGTGCGGCCCATCGCACAGCGGGCGCACCGGCTCCAACTGGCGGAGCAGGCGGTGGAAGGGAGCGCGCGGCACGTCATCCAGTGATCCCGCTGCCTGACGGCGCCAATCGACGCGAGACAATGACTGAACAGCAATCCCTCGGCAACC
>CAUYZA010000357.1:0-3305 GCA_963577225.1 Dehalococcoidia bacterium
CGCGGAGACCCCGGCCGCGAAGGGGCCCGACCGGGGAGCCGCGAGGGGTGGTGGGTTCGTCCGACTGTACCTCGACGCCGGACGCGACCAGGGCGTGAGGCCGCGAGACGTCGTGGGAGCGCTGACGGCGGAGGCGGGGATCCCCGCGCCGACGATCGGGACGATCGATTTGCACGGCACCTTCGCGCTGGTCGATGTCCAGCCAGAGGCGGCGGCGCTCGTGCTGGAGCGGGCCGCTCTGCTGTCGCTCAACGGACGCGTCGTCCGGGTCAGCCCGGCGCGGCCGAACGGCGCGATCCTGAGGAACCAACCGGTTACCGCGCATGCGGCGCCCACCCGGCACAAGGGGAAGACCCGACCCGGTCCCGCGCGCACGGCGCGCAAGCGGCACAAGCAGACTACGCGCTCGGACCGGGCACAGGCGGCTCGGTCGGGACGACGCTAGCCCGCGAGAGTCCTGTGGTGTCTCAAAACTCGATCGGTCGCCCGCCCAGGCGTATCGAGACGTGATGGCCTGGTTGGCGCGTCTTGACGGCGGCGAACTCCGGACCGTGGGGCGCCCGCCGATCGTGGTGCCCTTGCCGTGCCTATTGAGGCGAAAGTCCACGCGCCTAGGGGCGCAGGACGACTCCGCCATCGACGAGCGTGCTGATCTCTGCCGCGGAGAAGCCCGCCTCGGCCAGGATCGCGTCGGAGTCCACGCCTGGTTCGACCGGGGCGTGCGTGCGCACCTCTGGCGGCGTGCGTGAGAGTTGGGCAACCGGGCCGTGCGTGGCGACGGAGCCCCAGATGGGGTGGTCGATCTCGTTGACGTAGCCGTTCGCGATCGCTTGGGGGTCATGCCGGATCGACTCGTAGTCCTGCACGACCGTGCAAGGGATATCCGCTTCGCGCAGACGGCCGATCCAGGTCTCCGAGTTGCGCTGGATCACCTGGGCGTCGATCCGCTCGACGAGATCGCTGATGTGCTGGCCGCGTGCCTCCGGCGTGGTGAAGCGCGGGTCGGTCACGAGTTCGTCGAGTTCGAGCGCGGCGGCGAGACGTGGGTAGTGTTTCGCTTCCAGGAAGCCGAAGGCGATCCAACGGCCGTCGAGGCAGAGCGCGCGGTGACTGAGTACGCCCGAGGACTTGCCCGGCGGGGCGAGGTCGTCATCGGCCCAGGCACGGGCGACATGGATGCCCTGGATCGCGATCTGCGATCCGTAGAGCGAGACGTCGACCTTCTGGCCCTCGCCGGTACGCAGGCGATGCACCAGCGCGGCAAGGATGCTGTAGGCGAGCATCGAGCCGCCGGTCTGGTCGGCGATGCCAGGCTGGGCCCCGTGCGGGGTTTCACCATCGGACGTCGTGAAGGCCATCAGGCCGCCGGCGGCTTGGGCGATGTTGTCGTAGCCGGGGTCGTAGCCGCGCGGGCCCTTGGGGCCGTACATGCTGCCGGAGGCGAAGATCAGGCCTGGCTTGAGTTCGCTCAGGTGGTCGTAGCCGATGCCCAACCGATCCATCGTCCCAGGGCGGAAGTTCTCCGCCACGATGTCGACGTGCGTGGCCAGCCGTTCCACGACCGACACACCCTCGGGTTGGCGCAGATTGAGGCAGAGGCTGCGCTTGTTGCGGTTCAGCGATTCGAAGTAGGAGGAGTAGCCGTTGGCGTGGCGGCCCAGTCCGCGACCGGGATCGCCGCCGGGCTGCTCGATCTTCCAGACATCGGCTCCCAGGTCGGCGAGTTGAGCCGTGCCAAAGGTGCCATGCTGGAAACGGGTGAAATCGAGAATGCGAATGCCGTCGAGGGGGCCGGGCATGGTCACGTCCTGGCTGCCGGGCTCTGGACCCCGGGCACTGTGGGTCGGGCCATTCTATCGCGCGTCGCCGTATCGCGGCCGGATCGAAAAGGCCCGCCGTGCGGCGGGCCTTATCTGTGCATGGGGAGAGACTACCGGATGGTGTGTTCCGGAGACCCAGCGGTCCATTCTGAAGTGGGACGGGCACCCTTACCCCGACCTATTGAGGCGAAGGTCCACACGCGAGGGGGCGCGGGAGGCCAACCGCCCTCCTTCGCCATCCTGCCCGCAGCGCCGCGGGCCGCCTTATGTTCTGCGGTCCGCGCCGCGCAGTAACGTTTGGCCGGATGCCCGTCTCTCTCCTAGAAAGAGAGAGGTTTCCTCATGACCACCCTGATGCGCTCCCGCTCCCGATTGCTCCTGGCGGCCCTGGCCCTCGTGCTGACGGTGACCACCTTGCCCCGAATCGCGGAGGCGTCACCGCCCCTGCCAATCGATCAAGGGCAGTGCTACATCCTCCCGCCGGGCTTTGACACGACGCCGGCAATGTTACAAAACACATCCGAATCCGTTCCGTGTGATGGCCAGACCATCGAGTCGCAGGCCCTCGAATCGATCAAGATCGTCTATGGCAGCGCCGTAAACTCGGCGTACAGCGATGTGGAGGCCGCTTCGGCCGCGTATTACGCCGCCGGGAACACGACGAACCCAGCGTTCGCCAAGGCGGTGGCCGCCCGCGCCCGCTACGCGGCCAACGCGTTCCTCAAAGGGGACCACCCGCTGGCCTTGAACGTCATGTCGTCGATTCAGAATGCACTGGGTACCCAGTACTCGGGCTCCATGACGACGAGTGACGGGTATACGTTGAAGGTCCACACGGGTCACGCCGTGAAGTACTTGCAGTACCTCGTCGCCAACCCGACGCCCTAATGCGCATTCCTCGGTTCATCCGCGCGGAGGGCAGAACAGAGTCTGCCCTCCGCGTCTCCGCGTTCCGGTCATGGGCCAACGGAGCTCGCGAGAGAGGGAAATTCCCGAGGCCACCGGGCCACGCGTAGTCCTCGTCGGCGATCTCGTATTCGACCTCTTCGAACAGGGCGGACGTGCCGGTGACTGTCCGCTGGAAGCTGGTCATGGGGTGAGATACTCCCCGTCAATGCCTCGATCTCGTTGGCGCCCGCGACGATCCCTGCGGCAGGAGGCCCCAGGGTCTCTTAACAGACGGCCAGGGCCCGACCCCCGGGCCCCAGTCCGCGTGGAACTCGGCGTGCCGAGGCCGCGCACTGCGTGTTTGTGGTGCGAGGCCATCTCTCCGCGGGGCGTTCGTTGGGGCCTGCTGGCTCAGCCGCCCACGCCCCACTCGATCGCGTTCTGCAGGATCTGCTGGTAGGCGTCGGTCTCCCAGGTCGTGCGCAGCGTGGAGGGGGCCACGCGGTCGGCGGAAACGCTCTCGTCGACCTCCCGCCCTCGATGGCAGTGCGGTGCGTGCGCGTGGCCGAGTGCGATGTAGGTCACGCCCCCCTGCCC
>CAUYZA010000358.1:0-3274 GCA_963577225.1 Dehalococcoidia bacterium
GACGACCTTTCGCTGCGAGACGCCCCGCCAGTCGTCCGGCCCAGCTCCCTGCCCGAGTCGATCGACGATCGCGTGGTCATCCTGCTGGACGATGTCCTCTTCACGGGCCGCTCGATCCGCGCGGCGCTCGATGCCCTGACCGACTACGGCCGCCCCTCAGTGATTGAACTCGCTGTCCTCGTCGACCGCGGCCACCGCGAACTGCCGATCCGACCCGACTATGTCGGCAAGAACATCCCCACCCACCGCGACGACGTCGTGGAGGTCCACCTGTCCGAAGTCGACGACGGCGACTCCGTGATCGTACGCGGCGCCGCCATTGGCCCGAACGAGGAAGCCGGCCAGCTACCGCACAAGCCCGCAGGTGAAGCGACGAGCAAGCAGGAGGCCTGACGATGGTCGTACGACCTGAACGTTTGACGGCGGCGGCCACGGCGGAGCAGGAGACGCACCAACCGCAAGCGGCGCCCTGGTCGCGCCAGCATCTGTTGGACGTCGATAATCTCAGCCGCGAGGAGATCCTGCTGCTCCTGCAGACGGCCGAGGGGATGGAGGAGGTGCTGCAGCGTCGCGTGGCGCGCACGCCGGCGCTGCGAGGACTGACGGTCGTCAACCTCTTCTACGAGGCCAGCACGCGCACACGCGCCTCGTTCGAACTGGCTGGCAAGGTGCTAGGGGCCGACGTGATCAACGTCGCCGGCAGCGGATCGAGCGTCGCGAAGGGCGAATCCCTAATCGACACCGTGCGCACGTTGAAGGCCATCGGCGCGGACGTGCTGGTCATGCGGCACCCCTCGTCCGGGGCTCCGCAACTCGCCGCGCGCCAGACCGAAGCGCACGTGATCAACGCGGGCGACGGCTGGCACGCGCATCCCACCCAGGCGCTGCTGGACGCCTACACCTTGCAGAAGGCGCTCGGGTCTCTAGAGGACCGGCGCATCGTCATCGTTGGCGACATCACCCATTCGCGAGTGGCACGCTCCAACATCTGGGCCCTGACGACACTGGGAGCGCGCATCACCCTCTGCGGCCCACGCACCCTGCTGCCCCGCGGCCTCGAAGGCGTCGCCGGCCCGCGCGCACTGCCACACGTCGAGATCGAAGACGACCTTGACCGCGCCATGGCCGGCGCGGACGCGGTCATGGCCCTGCGCGTGCAGCGCGAGCGGATCAAGGGAGCGGCGTTGCCGTCGCTGCGCGAATACGCCGCGCGCTACCAACTCAACGCGGAGCGGCTGGCGCTGGCCGAGGAGGGCGCGCCAGTGCTGCATCCCGGTCCGATGAACGAAGGCGTCGAAGTCTCGGCCGCGGTCGCGCACGGGCTGCAGAGCGAAGTGGAGCGGCAGGTGCAGCATGGCGTCGCCATCCGCATGGCGGCGCTCTATCTGCTCGCGAGGACCGGCGCGTGACCCCAGCCGATCAGACGCCAGCGAAACTCGCCACCAACGAGCGGATCGCGGTCGCCTTGGTCCTGGCGGACGGCACGGTCTTCCACGGCCATCGCATTGGCACCGCCGCCGAAGCCTGGGGCGAGGTGGTCTTCAACACATCGATGACCGGCTATCAGGAGATGCTGACGGACCCGTCGTACTCCGGGCAGATCCTGGTTCTGACCTACCCGCTGATCGGGAATTACGGAATCGAGCCGCGGATCGACGAGAGCGCCAAGATCCAAGTGCGCGGTCTCGTCGTCCGCAGTGACTGTGACACGCCATCCCATCCGCATGGCGGCGGCACCGTCGATGACTACCTGCGCGAGGGCGGCATCCCCGGCTTGGCCGGCATCGACACGCGCGCCGTCACGCGCCGAATCCGCTCCCAGGGCGTGATGCAGGGGATGATTGTGGAGCCGGACGCCGCCGATCAGGCCAAGGCGCGGCTGGCCGACGTGCCCAGCTACGAAAGCCAAGACTTCATCGACAGCGTGGGTACGCCAGCGGCCTACGAGTGGGACGGGCGCCCCGTCCCCCTGGGCAGCAGTGAGGGCGAGCACCACGTCGTCGTGCTGGACGAGGGACTGAAGTGGAACATCGCGCGGGAGCTGCGCAAGCGCGGTTGCCGCGTGACCGTGCTGCCGCCGTCGGCGACGGCAGAGCAGATTCGGGAACTGGAACCGGACGGGGTTCTGCTCTCGCCGGGCCCGGGTGATCCGCAACTACGCGAGTCGCAGGTCGCGGTGGCCAAGAGCCTGCTCGGCACGCTGCCCTTGATGGGAATCTGCCTGGGCCACCAAGTGATCGGGCGCGCTCTGGGAGCCGAGACATTCAAGCTCAAGTTCGGGCACCGCGGTGGCAACCACCCCGTCAAGGATCTGCATAGCGGACGCGTCTACATCACCTCGCAAAATCACGGCTACGCGCTGCGCCAAGAGGGGCTAGTCGACGGCACGATCGTCAGCCACGTCAATCTGCACGACGGAACGGTGGCGGGGCTGACACATCGCGACTATCCCGTGATTTCCATTCAGTACCATTCCGAAGCGTCGCCGGGCCCCCTCGACAACGGCTACCTCTTCGACGAGTTCCTGGAGTTGATCCGCGTCCGGCAGACCTCTGGTCGGCAGAACAGCCGGCGAGACAAGGGCGGAACCTGATGGCCGAAACCACGACGCGACGAGCAGAATCTGGTGACGCCGCAACGATCGCGGCGATCATCGAGGACGTTGTGAGCGGGCCGAACCCGGCTGGCTTCGATACGCCAATGAGTAGCGACGAGGTGGAGCGCTGGATCGAGCGGTTGGGCCAGGCCGGCGCGATCTACCTGGCCGAAGTCGGCGGTGAGACGGCAGGCTTCGGGGCGCTGGACTTCGACACCCAGCAGCCCGACACCGCGACGCTGGGGGGCTGGCTCAAGTCGAGCTATCGACGTCAGAGCATCTGCATGCGGCTGGCCGAGCAGTTGCTGGAACACGCGCGAGCGCATGGCTTCCAGCGCGTCGTGGGGCGCCTGCCCGATGCCAACGAGCCCGCCTTGAGCTTCCTCAGCGCGATCGGCGGGCTGGTTCCGATCATCAACCCGGAGATGCGGTTCGAGCTGCCGCTCCAGTGAAGGCCCCCCTGAAGGAACGCGGATAGCCATGCAGCGAGCAGCCTCGCGCTGGACCTTCATCGTGCTGGCCGGGGCGGCGCTGGCTATCGCCGGCGGGCTCGCCTCGCTGGCATTCGGCATCGAGTGTTTCGCAACGGACGACCCTGGTACGCGCTGCGGCGTGCTGGCGGTCGCCGTACCGCTGGTGACCTTGCCGCTGGGCGGCGGGCTGGGGGTGGTGGGGATG
>CAUYZA010000359.1:0-3262 GCA_963577225.1 Dehalococcoidia bacterium
GCGATCCGCGTCGTAGGACGTCGCCGTCACATCCACCGGCACGACCGACCCATCGCCGGTGGCGATCTGGGCCGCGGTCTCTGCCGCCTTTCGCATCGCCTCCAACGAGAGATCCTCCGTGTAGGCGTAGCCGATCGCGTCACCGCGCACGACGCGAATGCCCACGCCCTGCGTGAGCGACGCCCTCGACGACTTGACCTGCTGGTCCTTAAAGTCGATGGCGCCCTGGCGGTGGTGCTCGAAAAACAGCTCGGCGAAGTCGCCGCCGCGGCCCAAGGCCCGCCCCAGTAGCGTCTCCATCACCGCTTCGTCGATACTGAAGCGGTCGTTGTAGAAGCGAATCACGTCCGCGCCGGTCTCCGGCATCGCGGCCCCCAAGTCCACACTACGGGCACGCAAGCCGGTCCGGCGCGCCTGGGGGTTCAGTCTATCGGGCCCAATCGATAGAGCACCGATCGAACGCAGTCGAGGGATACTGTCGGCAGCCGCAAGCGCACCGGAGAGGCCGCGACCCAACCTCATGCCGCCCCGCGCCCAACTGACCGCCGACGAAGCCGCCCGCCTCCCCGCCTTGCTGCGGGCTAGCCCCACCACGCGCGCGCCCTTCCCGCGCCAAGGGTCCAACGTTCAGCGCGTGCTCTGGGTGCTGGCGGCCTACGCCGCCGACGACGCGTTGTCGGCGAATCTCGTCACATGGCTGGTGTTCGACGAGGGCCCAAACGTCGAGCGAGAGACGATCAACGTCGCGCTCGAACAAGCGATCGAGGCGGGCTGGGTCGCACAGCGTGAGGGCTTCCAGCTCACCCCGAACGGCGTCAGGCAGGCGACGAACCCCGCACACTAGCGGCGCAGAGATACTCCGAACGCCTCTACAAGGACGAGTTGACGAAGCAAGATGGCAGGTGGCTCTTCACTAAGCGCACGGTCACTCTGGATGGCTGATCGCCGCAGCCAACCACCCAACAGTGGAGGAATTTACCTCGCGCGCGCGGCGCTCCGCGGCGCGAGCGGATACGTTCGGGTTTCTGCCCTGGGGGGGGAGGGCACGTGGGAGGCGCCGACGGGCGCCTCTCGTGCGTTTCGCGGCTACGGGTTCGCCTCGAGCACTCGCTTGAACCCTACCGGCACCTCCAGCGGCACGCCGATCTGAAGGAACTCACCGCGCAGCAAGCCGTTGAGAACCCGGATCGCGTCCACGCTGGTGTTGAAGTCGTCCGCGATGGCGAATAGCGAGTCTCCCGACCGCGGCGTGTACGTCGTCCGATCCCGCCAAAGTCGCAACGCGATCACGGGATCATCGGGCACGCCCACAAGTATCGCGGCGAGATCGTCATCGTCGACGCGGCCCACTCCCCCGGGGCCATCTTGAAGCAGTTTCTCCCTGACCGGCTCCAGCTCGGGCAGCGGCAGTTCAAAATTGAGCGGCACGATCAGCGTCTGGCCCAATACGACGAGATTGCCCTCCAGCCCGTTGTATTGCGCAACGGCCTCCGGTGTCGTGCCAAACTCGTCGGCGATAAAGGAGAGTGCATCGCCCTGGGCGACGCGATATTCGAGCAAAGTTGGCCAGTTGCGCAGCACGACGAGCGGCTCGTCGATCGGTGGTCCGCCGCCCTTCAAATCGATGTCGAATCCCGCTGGGATCTGCAAAACAGCGCCAATGAATAGCTCGCCTCCCTGGAGGTCGTTGAGAACGGCGATCGCCTCCGCGCTCGTCGCGAATTCGGCCGCGACGAGCGAAAGCGAATCGCCCGCCAAGATCGTGTAGGCCGCCACCGCGGTCCAGGCGCGCAGTGCGCCGATCGCCCCGTGCTGCTCAACCAGCGCAGCAAGCGACCCCTCGCCCGCGGGAGCACCCGCTCCCGCCCCGTCACTCTCCGAGGCTTCGGGCTCAACAACCACCTCGATCTCGCTGACCGCCTCGTCGGAACTCCCCCGCGCCTCACTGAGCCCCCTCATGAAGCCGGAGGGAATCTCAATCCGCTGGCCTTCGAAGATCTCATCGTTGGGGAAGCCGTTGTAGACGACGATCGCCTCCACGGTGGTGTCGTAGGCCAGAGCAAGAGCCGACAGCGTGTCTCCCGACCGTACGTCGTAGAGCGCGACGCGGGACCACCCGCGCAACGCTTCCAGCGCTGTCGGCTCGGAACCGCCGGCCGTCGCCGCGGCGGCCTGCGAACCAGGGTCTTGGCCGTCCTCCCGCAGCGACGAAGCCAGGCCGTCTTCATCAACGAGCAGGCCGGTCGTCGTCGCCGTGACCGAGGCCGCTCGCGAGGGTGGATCATCGTCGGTCAGCAATGCAAGTCCCGCACCGAGTAGCGCCGGCATCAGCACAGCAAAGGCCACGAGACTGACGACCTGCCGCGTCTCAAAGCGGGGCAGCCTCATCCCCGGGCGAGGAGGGCGGCTGACCTCATCGCGGTAGAGCGGGCAGCGCGCGTAGCCGGCCGACAAGCAGAAGCGCTCTTGCACCCGTGCGATCACCGTTGCCGGCGGTAGCACTTTGAAGCAGGCATGCGACTCGTGCGCGAAGGACGCGCTTGTCGAGGGGTCGTGTTCCAGGTGAAGGAAAGGGCAGACCGCCACCGTTGTGGCAGCTGAACCCGGAGCCGTCCTGGCCGCGTCGTCGATTTCTGCCATCGTTGCCGCGCTCAGCGAGCCATTCCGTAAAGGTCCAGTCACCCCACCCACGCGAGCATACCGGGCCGCTCTGGCGCGTGCCGAAACGCGCCGCACCCTCCCCGTCCGCCACCCGCTTGTCGGCGGACGGGCGGGCGGGGTACAGTATCCGGCGCGTCTGCCTTGGTCGGCGCACTCCATAAGGTGGTGCCTGGCGGGGCTGCTGGACGGGCGAGTCTTCTGACACTCGCGCGCAGATCCTTCGTGGCCCTCGTGTTGGCCGGGCTGTTGCTCGGTGGCGCGACGCTGCCCGCCGTTCACCCAGCGTCGGCTGAGCCGTACCAGGTCAAGCCCGGCGACTCCCTCTCCCTCATCGCCGAGCAATACGGCATTACACAGGGCGTCATCCTGGCGCTCAACCCGAATCTCGTCTCGCCGGATCGCCTCGTCAGCGGCCAGCTGATCGACCTGCCCGACAACGCCGTCTACCTGCCCTCTCTGACCCGCGTGAGCCATACGGTCCAGCCCGGGGACACGCTCAGCGCGATCTCCGTGTTCTACGAGGTCTCGATCGGCAATCTCCTGGCGCTGAACCCGCAGGTCAACCTCGACGTGCTCTGGATCGGCACAGAGCTGCTGATCC
>CAUYZA010000360.1:0-3260 GCA_963577225.1 Dehalococcoidia bacterium
GCAAGCTCGCGGGATTCGTCGAGCAGTGCTTGCGAGTCGTCGATCGTGAACGAGATGACGTTGATCAGCACGTCGTCGCCACCTTCCTGGGCGGCGGCGTCGATCAGAGCACCGGCGGCGCCGACGTCACGCAGGCTGGCGCTGACCTGATTGCTGACGCGGAAGCCGCGCAGCTCGCGCTCGTTGTCGCGGCTGAAGTCGAACTCGGGGAAGACCGCGAAGTTCGTGGTCTGGATGTCGTCCTCTTCGACGCCCTGATCGCGCAGGACCTGGATCACCTCGGTCATGAGATCGGCGGCGTCGGCGATGGCTTCGGTCACCGTGTCGCGCAGGACACTGATACCCAGGCTGAGGATCACGGTGTCGGGGTCGGCGCTGGCTTCGCCGCGGCCAGCGACCGAGATCTGACGCGTACCGTCTACGCTGAGCACGCCGCCGGTCGCGCCCTCCGAGCAGGCGGCGAGTGCCAAGCCGGCCAGGGCGACCAGGCCGAGGAGTGCGAGTGGCCAGCGTCGATGCCTGATCTGGGGTACGGGGGGATCCTTGTCGCTAGATGCGACGCCGGTAGAGCGTCAGGATCAGGGTGAGGACGGAGAGGCTGGCGGCGATGCCGAGCACGATTTCGAGGATCTGGATGACCTCGCTTTCGTCCTCGGCCAGAGCCGCGATAGGTGAGACGCCTTCCGGCTCAGCGGAGCCGGCTTCGCTTGTCGCCTGATCGGCGGCCTGCCCGGTTCGGTTTGTGGCGCTGCGATCCGTGCTGCCCGGCCTCGGCGCTTCGATCACGGCTTCTTCGTCGGCGGAGGTGGGTTCGCTGTCGTCCCCGGCGGTGGCGTCGACCGTTGCCGTGGCGGCCGCCCCGGCGGTTGCCCCGTCCGTCTGCTCATCGGTTGCGTAGGCTGCGACCTCGTCTGTCGTCTCGGTTGGGGCTTCGGGAGCGGGCTCGATGGTGGGCGGTGCGCCGTCCTCGCTCTGTTCGGCGGCGCGGGCCACGTCGGCCTCTTCGGCTTGGCCGCCACTGGTGCCCTGCTCGATCGGGCGGCCAGCGGCATCCGCGTCTTCGCTGGACTCGGCGTCCGTCGCTAGCGCGCCGGCGGTCGCCGTCGCGCTCTCCGTCGTATCGGTGGCTGCTTCAGCTTCGGCTTCTGTCTCGGCTGGGGCTTCCGTCTCGGCTTGCACGTCGGCTGGGGGCTCGTCAGCAGCGGCGTCGTCGGAACTGGCGACGGCGGCGATGGCGGGGTCGCCTTCGCCCTCGGCGGTGGCGGCCTGCTCGGCGGCTTCGTCGCTCACCGAAGCGCTTTCGGATTCGTCTTGGGCCTCCTCGGCGTCGGGCAGGGTCCGGGCTTCCGTGTCGGCAGCATCGGCGTCGGCTTCGAATTCAAGCTCGGCTGTTGCGGCCTCGGGCTGGGTGGTCTGGGCCTCGGCCTGTTCCTCAAGGCGTGGGCTAGCCAGCGGCGCGGCCTGTGCCTGGGCTGGCGCGGATTGGTCGGCAGCCTGCTCGGCCTGGAACGCGGCGACGGCCGTCTCACCGCGGGTACCGCCTTGATCGTCGGCAGCGTCGCTGGCGACCTGACCAACGGCGGCGAAGTCGCGGAAGATCTGGCTGTCGCCGTCGGTCTGGGTGACGTCCACGACGACGACGGCGGCGAGCGCAGCGATCGCGACGGCGGAGAAGGTGGCGGCGCCGCGCATGAGCAGTGTGCCTTCGAGCAGGCCGGCTCCGCGGGGCGCGGTGCGTTCCGCGCTTTGGCGGCGAGTCATGGCGGGTGAGGCCTGCGCTTGCGCGATCGAGATCGTGAAGAGGCGCGGGACTTCGAGTTGCGGCAGGGCGACGAGCGCGGCCTTCGTCGCCTGCAATTCAGCGACGTAGTGCTGGAGCTGGACGGAGCCGGCCAGCTCGCGGTTGAAGGCGGCTTCGCGCTCAGGCGCGAGTTCGCCGTCGACGAAGGCGGAGGCCTCGTCGTACCAATCGGGTGCGCGACGGAAAAGTCGCCGAATCACAGCGTCGTCCCCTGCAACAGCTCGCTCATCATTCAGGACCCCCCGATCCCGTGCGGGCGGGGTTGGCCCTCTGTGGATCTAGACGACTGGTGCCGCCCGGGAGTTCCCCGCGTGCAACCAAATAGTCACGCAGACGGGCCCGGCCGCGGCTGATCCGAGACTTCACTGTACCGACGGAGCTGTTCATGGCGGCGGCAACTTCGTCATACGCGAGGCCATGAACGTCGCAGAGCAGGATCGCCTGTTTTTGGTCGTCCGGCAGGGTGTTGAGGCCGGCCATGATGACGCGACCGGTTTCGCTATCGAGCGATTGATCCTCGGGGCCGCGCACGTTGGCGGGGCCGGCGGCGCCCTCGCCGTGGTCCTCCATCATGGAGTCGAGCGAGCCCTGGGGACGTCGTTTGCGCTTGCGCAGCTCGTCGCGGCACTGATTGCCGGCGATGCGCAGGATCCAAGCCTGGAAGGAGCCGCCGTGGTAGCCGGCCAGGCCGCGCCAGGCGGAGATCATGGCATCTTGGGCGGCGTCCTCCGCTTGGGCGGTGGATGAGAGCATGCGCAGGCAGAGGCCGTAGACGGGGCGTTGATAGCGTTCGACGAGAAGGTTGAAGGCGTCCAGCTCGCCGGCTTGCGCGCGTACTGCCAGGTCGTCGTCGTTGGGCTGGGCGTCGCGGGCTGCGGGGGGCATACGAGAGCGTGTCCTTGTTGCGGCAGGCGACCGCTTGCTGGGAGTGTACCAACGCGCCGCGCGGGGCTCGGCGGTTCCGTAAACGTCCAGTGAAGGCGGCTGGGGACGCGCCAAGCGTGGGGCATCACGCGTGGGACCGGACGCGGCGCTTCACATTCGCTGTGGCTTCATACTTCCTGGGAGATCAGCGCGGTAGGCTGAGACCCGGCGAAGTGACCAGACGAGCCTATGTCCGTCAACCTGCGGTACGGCCCCCTGCGCGACATCGTGGAGACGATCATCCTTGCGCTGATCGTGTTTTTGTTGGCGCGTGAAGCGATCCAGAACTTCCAGGTCGAAGGCTCCAGCATGGAGCGGACACTGACGGACGCCGAATTCGTGCTGGTCAACAAGCTCGCCTACGAAGAGGTCAATCTGGGGCCGTTCGACGTGCTGGTACCCGGACGCAGCAACGGCGACTTTCTCTTCGGCGGACCGAGCCGCGGCGACGTGATTGTGTTTCGCTCACCATTCGGCGAGACACGCGACTTCGTCAAGCGGGTGATTGGGGTGCCTGGCGATGTCGTGGAGGTGC
>CAUYZA010000361.1:0-3252 GCA_963577225.1 Dehalococcoidia bacterium
GCCAACTCGCAAGCGAGCGCAAAGTTGGGGACGACTAAGCAGGCAATCTTCATGTCCGACCTTCGCCAAGGAGGGACAGTCTAATAGAACGTTAGTTCTGATCTCAAGGGGGTAGCTGAAATTCCCGATTCTGCGAGGAATCGTGAGAAAAGGGGACCTATCCGGCGGCGAACTTGTCCCGGATCGCCTTCGCGATGCTGTCCGGGTCGTCCTCCTGGATGTAGTGGCCCGCTGTTTCGAGGCGGATCAGCTCCGCCTGCGGGAAGTTGGCCTGCCAGGTCTTGACGACCGCGTCACGTGAGAAAAAGGGATCCTTCATGCCGAACGGCAGCAGGATCGGCTTCTCGCTCAGCGTTTCGCGCACGCGCGCCCCCAGCTTGCGCAGCCAGGGATGGGCGCGGCGGATCTGCTTGGGTAACTCAGCGATGCCGGCGCACGACTCCGGGATGGGGACCACATCCTGGTAGTGGGCGAACTCGGCGTCGCTCAGCTTCACCTGCAGCGTGCGCTTCATCAGCGGACTGACGAAGAAGTTGCGTCGGGTGATCAGCAACTGCAACGGGAAAGAGCCCATGACGTTGCTGAAGATGCGCGTGATCAGGCAGTTGTCGGCCCAATACCACGTATTGCCCATGACCAGGCCGCCCACGCGATCGGCGCGCTGGGACGCGATCTCCATTCTAATCGGTCCGCCCCAGTCCTGGCCCATGACAATGAAGTCCTGCAGGTCCAACTCGTCGACCAGTTCCCCCACGACCGCGGCGTGCTCCTCCGACGAGTAGCCATAGCCGCTCGGATGGATAGAGAGCCCAAAGCCCTGATAGTCCGGCACGATGCAGCGGAAGTCGTCCTTCAGCGCGCTCACGATCTTGCGGTAGAGAAATTCCCAGTCCGGATTGCCGTGCAGCAAGAGGATGGGCCGCCCGCCCCCCCCCCCCGTCGATGTAGTGCACGGGACCAACCGAACTCTCGAACCAGCGCGACTCGAACGGGAACAGCTCAGGATCAGGCGTGAAGTCGACGACGCTGCACGGCAGGGCTCCTTCCCTCGCGCCGGCGGCGCGGAGCGGGGGAACAGTCTAGCCAGCGCCGGGCAAAGTTTGCCGTCGGGACCGGCCAGACCGGCTGAGCCGGTCGCTGATCGGGCAACGCGAGTGTCGGGCATGGTGCGCCTTATTGGGGTTTGTACTCGACGAGCTGGATGTAGTTTCCGTCAGGGTCGGTGAAGGTGGAGATGCTGCCGCCCCAGGGCTCTTGGCCGGCGGTGCGGATGAAGGGCACACCCTGCGCTTCGAGGCAGGCCTGCTCAGCGGCGAGGTCATCGACGAAGAAATTGATCAGCCAGCGCGCCCGCTCCTTCGTGGGGCCGTGTGTCTCGCCGTGCCCGTCGATGATGAATGTCGAGCCGCCGACAAGGAAAGCCAACTCGCCCATGTCCGTGTTGACCGGCAAGCCCACGACTTCGCGATAGAACTTGCTGAGTGCCTCGGGCTGCTCACTGGTGACGTTGACGAGTAAGGTTCCGACTTCCATGACTGCTGCGCTCCCTTGCTGCACTAAATCGCTGCCCGAAGCCTATGTCGGGCCTGCGACGACGGGTTGTCAGTAGGGCGCGGGAGGGAAAGCGCGCGGGAAGGTTACGCCAAATACAGATCGCTCAAGCCACGGACCTGAGCGCGCACGAGGTCGATGAACTGCGGTGGCGCGAGCACGCGCGCCGCTTCACCCCAGCCCAGCACCCAGGGCAGCAGGCGCCGAGGTTCGTAGCAGTCGAAGACGAAGACGGCACCGCCCTCGGCTGGCTCCTCGCCTCGAAAGCCGAAGCCGGGATCCTCGCGAGCCCAGCGCACAACGTCGTCGCGGAGCTAGACGCGCACCTCCTGCCAGCGGTCTTCGTAGAATGCGCCAGCGGAGTGGGCTTCGCTACGCAACTCCACGGGGCGCTCGAACCGCTCATCGCTCAGCACGGCTTCGTCGACGCGCGCGAGGCGGAAGTCCCGCACGGCGTTGCGCAGGCGGCAGTGGGCCATGAGATGCCAGTCGTCGCCGTCGAAGACCAATTGATAGGGCTCGACTTCGGGCTCCGTCTGCTGGCCGGAGGCGAAGGCGTGGTAACGCAAACGCAGGGCCCGATCCTCGAGCACCGCCTGCAGCACGACCGGCAACCAAGGCGACGGTTCGCGCCGCTCCGCGGCAACCTGGACGCGCTCACTGCGTCGCTCAACTTCGCGCTCGGTTTCGACACCCAGCGCCGCCTCCACCTTGGCCGCCGCCGCCGCCGCGTCCCGCTGCGCGGTCGTACGGAGGCCGAGCGCCAGGTCTGTGCCCAGCAGAAGTTGCGAGGCCTCGTCGGCCGTGAAGGCGATCGGCGGCAGGTGATAGCCAGGCACCAGCCGATAGCCCTCACCCGCCAGCGCCGCGATTGGGATACCCGCGTGGAAGAGCGCGTCGATGTCGCGGCAGACGGTACACACGGAGCAGCCGCAGTCCTCGGCAAGGTCGGCCGCGCGCACGGCACGCGTTGCGCGCAGCCGCGTCAGGATCAGCAAGCGACGATCCATCTGTTTCATGGTCGGAGTCTAGTTCGCGGGACGCAGGGAGAAGCGTGCCGGTCTAGCGCGCTGGCGTGGCGACTTCGGCGCTGCCCGCCAACGCATCGCGCGCCTCGGTCAGCAGCGTCTCGGTCTCGTCCCAGCCGACGCAGGCGTCCGTGATCGAGACGCCGTACTCCAGCGAGCTGGGGTCGTCACCCAGCTTCTGGTTGCCGGGGTGGAGGTGGCTCTCCAGCATGCAGCCGACGATGTCGGTGTCGCCGGCGGCGCGCTGGGCGAGCAGATCGCGTAGAACGACCGCCTGGCGGGCATGATCCTTGTTGGAGTTGGCGTGACTGCAATCGACGAGCAATTGCGGCCCTAGCCCGGCCTTCGTCAGCAGAGCCCGCGTCTGCGCGATCTCGGCGGCGCCGAAGTTGGGGCCGTCCTTGCCGCCGCGCAGGATCAGGTGGCTATCGGGATTGCCCGTCGTATGGATCACTGCCGTGTGGCCGGGCAGATCGCTGCCGAGGAACGCGTGGGGCGCGCGGGCGGACATCATCGCGTCGACGGCGATCTGGGAGTCGCCGCCGGTACCGTTCTTGAATCCCACCGGCATGCTGAGACCGCTCGCCATTTGGCGGTGCGTCTGGCTCTCCGTGGTGCGCGCGCCGATCGCCGCCCAGGCGGTGAGATCGGCGAAGTACTGCGGCACAATCGG
>CAUYZA010000362.1:0-3236 GCA_963577225.1 Dehalococcoidia bacterium
AGAAGGAATATGCCGACGCCACGGTCGCTCGCAAGGTGGCCGCGGTGAAGAGCTTCTTCAGCTATCTCACGGCTGAAGGGATCGTACCGGCCGACCCTACGGAGTCACTCTCTTCCCCACGCGTGGGGAAGTCGTTGCCGAAGGCGCTCTCGGTGCGGGAGGTCGACGAGCTGCTGGAGCAGCCGCGTAAGCGCTCCACGCCGGAAGCGAAGCGCGACAAGGCGATGCTGGAATTGCTGTATGCGACCGGGATGCGCGTCAGTGAGTTGGTCGCCTTAGATCTGGACAGCATCGAGCTGCATCACAACAAGGCGACGGTGCGCTGTATTGGCAAGGCCGGCAAGGAGCGGCTGATCCCGATTCATGATCAGGCCGTCCACGCGCTGCGCATCTACCTGCAAGAGGCGCGCCCCGAACTGTGCCGCTCCAAGCGCGAACGCGCGCTCTTCATCAATCGGCGAGGCGAGCGACTGACGCGCCAAGGCTTCTGGCTGATCCTGAAGAACTATGCGAAGCAAGCCCGCATCCCCAGCGACGTGACGCCACACACGTTGCGGCACTCGTTCGCCACGCACATGCTGCGGGGCGGCGCGCCGCTGCGCAGCGTGCAAGAGTTGCTGGGGCACGCCAACATCTCGACGACGCAGGTCTACACGCAGTTGACTAACGACCACGTGCGACGCGTCTACGACAAGGCCCACCCACGCGCGACGAACTAGGCCGGGCGCGGAAGGCCGCGTTCGTTGTTCCACCGCTGGGCCGCTCCTAGGATGGGGCGGCCTTTCGATTTAAGCCCAGAGTGGAAGTAGCTGGGCCCGAGCCTCTCCTACGTGGCTGAATCGGAAACCGAGGTCGGAGCGCATGGAGATCGTCAACGTCAGCGCACGCGAAGTGCTCGATTCGCGCGCAACGCCCACGCTGGAGACCGAGGTCGCGTTGTCCAACGGCGTGACCGGACGAGCGATGGTGCCGTCGGGCGCCAGCACCGGGGCGCACGAGGCGGTGGAGCGGCGCGACGGCGACCCCGCACGCTATGGCGGCAAGGGTGTGCTGGGCGCGGTGGAGTCGGTCAACAGCGAAATCCGGGACGCGCTGCTCGGGCGCGACGCCTCGCAACAAGCCGAGATCGATCAGGCGTTGATCGTGCTGGATGGGACGCCCAACAAGGAGCGCTTGGGGGCGAACGCAATCCTGGGCGCGTCGCTGGCAGTGGCGCACGCGGCCGCCGCGGCGTCGGGGCAGCCGCTCTACGCGTATCTGGGTGGCCCGGGTGCACGGACCTTGCCGGTGCCGATGGCGAACATCCTCAACGGCGGCAAACACGCTGATGACTCGACCGACTTCCAAGAGTTCATGGTCATGCCCGTGGGGGCTCCCAGCTTTCGCGAAGGCCTGCGCGTGGTGACCGAGGTCTACCAGGCCCTGAAATCGACGCTGCACGCGCGCGGCCTGGCCACGGGGCTTGGCGACGAGGGCGGCTTCGCGCCGTCGCTGGCGTCCAACGAGGCGGCCGTCGAGGTGATTCTGGAGTCGATCCAGCAGGCGGGCTACGAGCCGGGCAAGGATGTCGGACTGGCGCTCGACCCGGCCTCGACTGAGCTGTTCGAAGATGGGCGATACGTGCTCGAGAAGGAAGGCCGCAGCCTAAGTTCGGAGCAGCTGGCTGAGTTGTGGGCGGGCTGGGTCGACCGCTACCCGATCATCTCGATCGAGGACGGCATGGCGGAGGACGATTGGGAGGGTTGGGCGCAGCTGACAGCGCGGATCGGCGATCAGGCGCAGATCGTGGGCGATGACCTGCTGGTCACAAACCCCGAACGGCTGACGCGCGGGATCGCGGAGCGGTCGGCCAACAGCATTCTGATTAAGCTGAACCAGATCGGCACGCTGACAGAGACGCTGCAAACGATCGAGATGGCACAAGAGGCGGGCTGGACAACGGTGATCAGCCACCGTTCGGGAGAGACGGAAGACACGACCATCGCAGACCTGGCGGTGGCGACGAACAGCGGGCTGATCAAGACGGGAGCGCCCGCCCGCTCGGAACGGGTGGCAAAGTACAACCGGCTACTGCGCATCGAAGAGGAGCTGGGCGACTCGGCGATCTACCCGGGCCACGACGCAATCGCCCAGTCCGCGCGCTTGCGATGAGCAAGATGCGTGGCGCGCAGAGCACAGTCAACGTCGTCATCGACGAGCTCGAGGCAAACCGCGCCATGTTCGAGGCGCTCTGCCAGGCCTGCCAGGGGGAACGGCTGGAGCGGGCGGTCCCCGCAGGACATTGGACGGTGCAGGATCACTTGGCGCACGTCGCCTCGTTTGACGAGCTTGCCGTCGGACTGCTGCGCGGCGACGGGCGCATGGCGGAAACGGCTCTGGCGTCGCCGGGCAGCGAGACCTGGAACGAAGCACAGGTGGCGCGTCGTGCAGGTCGCAGCCTGGCAATGCTGCTGGACGAGATGGCCGCCTGGCGTGAGCGAAGCGTGGGCCTGCTGGCGCAGCAAACCGACAACTCCCTCAGCGCGGAGATCTACTTCAGCGGTGACGCCCGCCGGGCGGCAGGCATGATCTCGCTGCGGCTCTGGCTGGAGAGCTGGAGCCGGCACGACATGGTCCACGCGCGCTGGATCCTGTCCGCGCTGCCGGAACTCGCAGTGAACAGCGACTATCAGTCCTGGCTGGCCGACGATCCGGTGCTCGATGCGATGGAACGGGAAGAGGGCAGGGGATGATGGCCACCGCCGACCCGGTCGCTGCCTGGTGGGAAGACGGAAGCGGCCAGCCGCTCTACTTGCGTCTGCGGAAGCTCGACGCGGCGGGGCTACAAGCTGCGCTCGACGGTCTACCCGAGTACGACGGACCTACGCCTGTCCCTCCACCCGACCGCGCGCCGCCGCGCGCCGCCGATCTGCCCGAGGTACAGGCGCTGCGACTCAACCTGCAGGACCGGCGCACACCGTTCGACACGATCGAGCGCTGGATTCGGTCGTTGACGATGACCACCAACGATCTGGACGGCAAGCGCCCGTTGGAGTGGACGGCAGACGACATCGCCGCACGCTGCGTCGCGCTCGCGGGCGAGGAGGGTCGCAGCTACTGGTCGACGCTGGAGGTCGTACGCGAGTTCTGGGCTTGGCATCCGGACCGAGACTTCGTCGAAGCACAGATCGAGCGGCTGCAAGCATTCTTGCGCGCGGCCATTAGCGAGTAGCCCACTCAAGCGCGAGTCAGCCATG
>CAUYZA010000363.1:0-3211 GCA_963577225.1 Dehalococcoidia bacterium
TGCATCGAAATAATGGGAGCAGTGCTCGTTTAGCGCGCCGCCTCCCATGTCGAGCCGGGAGCGCCAGTCGAGCGGCCCCGTCGACATCGGGCGCGCAAAGTGCAGCGTCGCTACGGCCGATTGCGGGCGACCGATCCGCCCCGCCTCCAGCAGCCGCGTGATGTGCAGCCGGTGCTCGCTGAAGCGAAACTCAAAGTTGCACATGACGGTCAGCTCCGATGCCTCAGCCGCCTCGACCATCGCTCGCCCTTCGTCCCGATTGGACGCGAGCGGCTTTTCGCAGAGCACGTGCTTCCCGGCCGCCAAGGCTGCGAGCAGCATGTCGTGGTGGGTGGAGGTCGGCGTCGACACGACCACCATGTCCACGTCGTCCCGGGTGAGAACCGCGTGTGCGTCGGCCGAATGGTGCGGGATCTCAAGCTTCGTCGCGATCGCTTCTGCGCGCTCGGGACGGCGCGAGAAGAGCGCACGCACGTCCCAGCCCTCCGCACGCAGCGCGGGCACGGTGACGCGCGTGCCGAAGCCGGCACCCAGGATGGCCGCTCGTTTCTGGAAGTCAGGCACTGTGCGCTCCGGTGGGGATGATCCGTCGTGCCCCAGGCTCAATGGCCATCAACCCCGATGCGTAGCTATGCGCAGCCGAGTTCCCGACTCCGGTCTGCCAGGCCGTGCGTAGCCACCAGTTCAACCCCTGCAGGGCGTCGTAGAAGACGGTCGTGCCCTTCATCTGCAGGTCCGGGTACGCCCCTCGGCGACGGCCTCCATGGTCTGGGCCCACCCACTCGTGGGCCATCACTGCGTCCTGGAACGCCCCGTAGGCCTCATGCGAGTCGAAGTCGATCGCGTAGTGGGCCACGCCGCGACCTTCATGCGAATCCCGCAGGATCCTCGCGTTCTTCGCCCCCAACGACTCATGCAACTCGACCGCTTCCCTGGACCCCGCGACGACCAACTCCATCGCCGCCGGGGTGCCCTCCCACGTCGTTACCGCAGTAATCGCCATCTCGGTTCCCTCTTGGTTCCGCCATCCCCGCCATCGGGATGGCCGTTTCTGAGGCTTTCACGGCCAGGGGGGGGCGTCAAACGGCCCCGGCTCAGCTGGGCGACACAACTTGCTGATGTACGGGGATGACTCTCGACGGTCGATGTATTCCGTCACGTCCTTCCGACCCCCGAGGGGCGCTTGTTACTTGTGCCACACATAGGGACTCATCGCATCTCGGTCCTCTACGTGGCCTCGGCTCGACGGCGATTCCACCCCGAGTCGAGGGTGTTCACCCCGTCTTCGGTGCGGGGACGCGGGATACGGAATACGTCCAAAGGTGGAGTCTAATGCGCATAAGCGCCGCCCCAGCGCAGTGGGAGATTACGGCTTCGGGAGCCCGGGGGAGGCACTGCCCGTCCCCCCGTGTCCCGGCCCAGCCGCACCCCCTCAAGGGGGGAAATGTCCTCGCGCAACAACCACCCAGTGCCAGCCCTCGACACGCCGAGTTCCACGCAGGCTGGGGTCCGGGGGGCGGGCCCCGGCCTTCTTCGAAAAGACCGCGGCGCACAGGCCGGCGGGCCGAGTTCGGAGATCAGGGGCCAGACCCTCGTTGCCTCTGCCTTAGGGTCCGGGAAACTTGATGGGGCCCACGGCGACGAGCGTCCCCGTGACGGTGACCTGCGAATCCGTGGCGGTGCAGTTGTTCGTTTGGGTGATCTCTCCAACCGTGCTCGGATCATCGGCGCAGGCGATCAGGTAGTACGCCCCCGGCGCCATGCCATCGGGAATGCTCAGCAGGTCCAAGTTGGGGTGGGATGCCCCGGCGTCGAGGATCGGGACCGCATGGTCCCCGTCAAGCACGGTGTCAGCCGACCCCTTGGTCTGGTTTTTGGAGAGGTAATAGCGGGTGACCGAGGCGCTCGCCGGCCCGCTGCCGATGTTGCGGGTGGCTTCGCCCACGAGCAACCGGTCCCCATCTGCGGTGACCAGGAACGCGAGGGCCGCGACGGTCAGGTCCGCACAGCCGTCTCCCTCGCGCCCGATCCAGGCGGACCGGTGCTCCGCGTCGTCATTGGTGCCCCCATCCTGCATCGTGTAGAAGGAGACGAGCCAGGTGCTGCGACAGTTGTCGTAGGCGACCGAGCCGCCGTAATCCCCAAAAGTGCGGGGGGCGGCCGTCGAGTCATTCCCGACGCGGAGAGTGTGGTTCTCCCAGGGCGCGGGGACACTGGAATAGCTGTCCCAGATGAAGGCCTGGGCCCTGGGGTAGTGCCCTCCGCCCATGACGTAAATGGGTCCGGCGATGTGTCCGCGGTTGTTGACCCCGACGGTCGGCATCTGCCAGGCGTAGTTGGGATTCCAGATGTGGGGCTCAGCCAGGAGTGTCATATCGGATTCGCGGAAGATCGCGACGCGCGTGTGCGGCATAGGCCAGTCGCCGCCGTCCTGAGCAACGTGCCACATGAACCCGACCTGCCCGTTAGTCAACCAGCCGGTCTTGATGCGGCTGTTAAAACGCCAGCAGGGATTCGTTCCGTCCGGCGCCGTGCAAACAGAATCTCCGCGATTGCTGGTGGGGAAGGTGCTGATCGCCCGCGTGAACCGGGAGATGCTCATCGAGTTGTCGGTCGCCCGGCCGATCTCGAGCGAATCGTTGCCGTAGCCGTCATGGACGGCCCAGTAGATCGTGGATCCCGTGTCATGTGCTTGGTCGGTCAGCGCAACCCCATAATAATCCTCGTTGATGTAGTAGTGGGTGGTGACGTCGCCGCAACTGCTGGAGAAGTCGTCCTTCTCGAGACGCCACACCACGCCGCCGTCGCCGGTGCCATACAGGTTCGACGAGAGATAGAGCCACTTGCCCGTCACCTGCATCTGGTTGAAGTCAAATTTCGCCCCGGCGGCCACGCCGAAGGTTTGCGGGGTGTAGTCGTACACGCAGTAGGTCTGGGTCTCGAGCGCAGCTTTATTCTCGTAGACGACCAGGCGAACCGTGTTTTCGTTGCTGGCGTCAGCGGTGTATTGCAACACCCAGAACATGCGACCGGTTTCATTGTCGAAGACGGAGAGCTGATCGCAGCAGAAGCCACCGCCTGCCGCTGGAGCCGGGAACCCGTTCGCGGTCGGATCAATGAACTGCCAGGTCGCGCCGTTATCGAAGGAGGTGGCGGCGTGCCAATTCCCGACGTAGAGGATCGCGTTGCGATCGTTCGAGGCGGTCGGTTC
>CAUYZA010000364.1:0-3183 GCA_963577225.1 Dehalococcoidia bacterium
GAGAGCCAGCCGGTGGGCACGCTGGCCGAACACGGGATCGACTACGCCGACCTCCGAGCGTCGAATCCGAGCATGATCTGGGTCTCCGTCACACCCTTCGGCCGCAGCGGCCCTCGGATCGAGGAGGCAAGCACGGATCTGACGATCCTCGCCGCCGGCGGCATCGCCTGGATGAACGGTTACGACGACCACACGCTGCCGCCGGTGCGCGGCGCGGGCAACCAGGGTTATCACACAGGCTGCCATTACGGCGTGATGTCGTTCTTAGCGGCGCTGCTTTATCGCGACGTGAGCGGCGAGGGTCAGTTCATCGATGTCAGTGCGCACGCGTCATGCAACGTGACGACGGAGTCCGGGTCCTACTCATGGCTCGTCGCCGAAGCGACGGTGCAGCGGCAGACCGGTCGGCACGCCTCGATCAATCCCTCGATGCCGAGTCAGGTCCGCTGCGCAGACGGCCGCTACGTCAACACCGGCATGCCGCCGCGCGCCCCCCAGGATTTCCAAGCGATGTACGACTGGTTAGAGCAATTAGGCGTGATCGACGAGTTCGATCAGGCCGAGGTGCTGAAGCTGGCCGCGAAAGGCGAACGCATCAGTCTGGCCGACATCGAGTTCGATGAGATGGTGGCGACGAAGTTCGCTGCGGGCCGCGAGGCGGTCACGTTCGTCGCAAGCAAGATCGGCGCCTACGAGTTCTTCAGCGGCGGGCAGCAGCGGGGATTCCAGGTTGGCATCATCTACTCGCCGGAGGAGATGCTGGAGGACGAGCATTTCAAAGCGCGAGGCTTCCCGGTGGAGGTGGAGCACCCAGAGCTGGGTCGCTCGTTCACGTATCCCGGCGCGCCCTACAAGCTGCCGGCCAGTCCTTGGGCGATCCGGCGTCGGGCGCCGCAGCTGGGCGAGGATAACGTGGAGATCTTGGGCGAGCTAGGGCTGGACGCCGCCGCGGTCGACAAGCTGAAGTCAGACGGTGTGATCTAGCCAGGCGCTAGTCGAGACTTCGCAGCCAGTCGAAGACCGACTCCTGAACCTCCGGTAGCGAGAAGAGGCCGTGGCCAGCGCCGGGGAAGGCGCGAAACTCGGCGTCGGGGATGCGTCGCGCCAGGATCTGGCCGTACTCGAACGGCACGACGGTGTCGTG
Organism: Dehalococcoidia bacterium; assembly: GCA_963577225.1. GTDB lineage: Bacteria > Chloroflexota > Dehalococcoidia > Bin125 > Bin125 > JAPUIR01. The sequence continues at coordinate 1,145 of CAUYZA010000364.1, forward strand.
ATCGCCGTGGGCGACGAGCGTGGGGAGACGCAGCTCGCCAAGCCGCGTGGTGAAATCGACGCCCAACGTCGCGCGCATGTTGTGGATGTTGCCCGCGGCGTAGGCGCAAAGTTCGTCGTCCGGCAGGGCGTCCAAGGCTTGGCGCTGGACGGCGAGGTGGTCCTCGAAGTGTTCGTCGGCCGAGGCCCGCGGTGGCTGGGAGCGCCACTCGTCCCAGCGCGACGCGATCGCGGCGGGCATGCCGTCGTCGTCTGCACGCCGCACCAGCTCGGCGCGTTCGCGCACCGTGGCCAGCCGGTCACGCACGAAGGAGGAGTGTGGTTCGTCCAGGTCGGGTGGCGACTCGTGCATCAGCGCAGCGCCCGTATTGACCAGCACCAGGGCAGACACGAGCCGCGGCCAGCGCAGGACAAACTCCAGCCCGATCGGTCCCCCCGCCGACGACGCGACCAGCACGGCGGGCGTCGCATCGAGTTGCTCAAGCAGCGCACGGGCGTCCTGGGCGATGTCGTGCAGCGTAAAGGGCTCGTCGACGTACTCGGATCGGCCGGCGCAACGCCTGTCGTAGTTGATCGTCCGGAAACCATTCGTCGTCGCATGCCAGACGAGTCGCGGCCCAGGCCAAAGCGACGACGCCGGTCCGCCGTAGCCGCCGTGGATGAAGAGCAGCGGCTGCCCGGTGCCGCGCACTTCGTAGGCGAGATCGACGCCGTTGACCCGCGCCCGCTGTTCCTGCGTCGGATCCTCCGGCAAGGCCTAGCTGCCGGCTGCGGCCGTAGCCGGCACGGCGGACTCACCGTGCTCCAGCGAGACCGGTGCGTTGGCCTCGAACGGGCCGGTTAGGCCGAGATCATCGGCGATCTCGCGCACGGCCGGCAGGACCTCGTTGCCGAGCAGTTCGATGCAGCGCTTCGAGTCTTCGTGGCTGACGGCGCCGTCGTTGCCCCAAATGCCGAAGATCCCGGGCCGCGTCTCGGACATGACCACGCGCAGCTTCTCGATCACCTCGTCCGGCGTGCCGGCGATGATCGCCATCGACTCGAGTTGCTCTTCGATCTTGGGCGCGCCGGCGCCGCGCGGCGAGGGCCGGCGGCCGTTGGCGATCTCGACCAGCGCGCGGCGGTTGCTCGGGGAAGCGTAACCAGCCGGGCTGCTCCAGACGGGGTGAGCCAGGCCGGTGAACTCGCCCATCATCCAGTTGAACTCGGAAGCGTTCTCGACCGCTTTGTCGTGGTCGTCCTGGACGTGGACGCGGAGCAGGTAGCCGCGGTTCTCCGGGCCCGGCGTGTAGCCAACCTCCTCGGCCGCTTCGTCGTAGACGGCCCAGATCTTCTTGGTCGCTTCGACGGTGGTGTTGAGACAGATGTAGGGGTAGCGGTGTTGCGCGGCCCAAATCGTGGTCTCGGCGCTGGCGACGCCGGGGATCCAGACGCGCGGATGGGGCTGTTGCAAGGGCAACGCCCAGGGGTTCACGACGCGGTGCTGGAAGTGCTTGCCCTCCCAGCGGAAGGGTCCGGGCTGAGTCCAAGTCTTGATGATCAGGTCGTGCGCCTCCGCGAAGCGCTCGCGGTTGTAGGCCGGGTTGACGCCGGCCGCGAGCTGCTCGGTGCCGCCACCGCGCACGAATCCGCTGACCAGGCGGCCCTTGGAGATCATGTCGATCATGGCCAGCTCTTCAGCGATGCGGACGGGGTTCTCGGCCAGCGGCAGCGGGTTGCCGAGCGGCACGATCTTCACCTTGTCGGTGACCGCGGCCAGGATCGAACAGAAGACGTTGGTCTTGGCCTGCATGCAGAACGGTGCGTTGTGATGCTCGTTCAGCATGATCCCGTCGAAACCGACATCCTCCACCAGCTTGTACTCGATCAGGCGCTCGTTATAGAGGCGGCTTCCCACGGCAGGGTCAAAGTGCTCGTTGGAGATCATCAGAGCGGTATTGCCCGCTTCGCGACCGGCCTCGCGCGGGTAGTCCGACATCGGCTGCTCAGTGAAGTACATCAAATGCATTGCGATTTCCTTATCCAGTCGCCTGGTCCGGT
>CAUYZA010000365.1:0-3174 GCA_963577225.1 Dehalococcoidia bacterium
AAAACCCAGAGCTCGCGGGCGATCTACCGTGGCGGGGGGAGCATCGCGTTCGCCGGGGCGGCCCGCAGCGTGCTGCTCGCGGGCGCGGCCCCCGGCAGCTCGCCGGGAGATTTTGTTCTGGCGGTTGCGAAGGCCAATCTCGCCGCCCCCGCGCCCGCCCTGGCCTACCGGGTTGCCCCCACCGACGATGCCGCGAACGTCCCGTCCTCTCGGATCGCGTGGGGCGAACCGGTGCCCCTGAGCGCCGATGCCCTCGTCGCGCCGCCGGCCGAGCCATCCTCACGTCATCAGGCTGTGGCATTCCTCCGAGAGACCCTGGCCGCCGGCCCGCAGCCCGCCGCGGACGTGCGGGACGAGGCCCGCGCGGCGGGGATCAGCGACCGGACCCTCAACCAGGCGAAAACCGAGGCGGGCGTCACGTCGCAGAAGGACGGGATGTCGGGCAGCTGGCTCTGGGCACTGCCCGAAGAGGGCCACGTCCCGCCGAAGGGGCCAAGGAGGCCACCCCCACAGACGTGGCCCCCTTCGGTATGGATGGCCCCCTTCGATGAGACGTGGCCGGCCGACAGCCGGGAAGGGGCACGGCATCCGAGGCCGGTTCGGTCATCAGGCCCCCTCCGGACAGTCGTCCGCGGCTGATGCCGCCATCCTACGGATTCGGCTGGGCCAGTGGATCGCGTGCAGCTCCTGGCGCGACGATCGCGGGACCCAGGGCGCCCCGTCCTCCGCATTTCGGACCGTGGGCACGGGAGAGACCGCCCCCCAGAGCAGGCGTCGCGGGCACCCAGTGCTCGCCGTTGACGCCGCCGCGCCACGCCGATCGCCGGGGGTCTGAGAGGGATCTGTGACGCCCTAGTGGTCCGTAAGGAGCTCACCCTTCCGCTGACCGCGTGGCGTCAGCCGGACGCCATTCGGGCCCGTGGGCGGATGGCGGCGGGAGATCCCCCAGTCGTCAGTAATTTCACGATGTTTTTGGAGTAACGCCCGCTCCGGCGCCGGCCCCGTCCCAGCCGGGGATCCCCAACCCGACCACGCGTTGGTCGCAACATGGCACCAGAATGGCACCAATTGATCGTCCGCCTCTACAGAAAGGCCACGGGGCCAGTGCACGAAAAGCCTATGCCTACGGGGAATTGAGTGGCACGCCCGGAGGGACTCGAACCCCCGACCCTCAGATCCGAAGTCTGATGCTCTAATCCACTGAGCTACGGGCGCCTGCCTGCGTTCCGGGCGTGCTGCGCTGAGCGCCGGGCCGATCCGACCGACCCCCCAACCCCATGCGCAACCGCACCCCACCGTCATCATAAACGAGGCCGCGGCGAGCCGCCGATCCGTACTGATCACGAGTCGGCCAGCCGACCTCCTCCGTTATGACGGCCCGCGACTCCTTCAGTACTGAACTTTCTGCGATGATCGGTCACCGGCTGGCACGACGATGGGGGATCCGCATGTTCCACGGACGTTAGATAGTGGCGTTGCTTCTGCTGGGGGTCGTGGTCTGGTTCGTGGCGCCGGGCGGCCCCGCGCCACAGGCCGATGCGCAGGCCGGGCCAACCCAGTTCGTCGTGACCAGCGTGTTCGACGGCGCCGATGTCGACCCCGGCGACGGGCTCTGCGAGTCGGCAGCGGGAACGTGCACGCTGCGCGCCGCGCTCCAGGAGGCGAACCTGGAGCCCGGGACAAACGTGGTCCTGCTGCAGGCCGGGACGTACTCGCTCGGGATCGAGGAGACGCCGTTCACCGACGCCGAGACCGGCGACCTGGACGTGCAAGATGATCTGGTGCTGCAGGGCGTGGGAGCAGGCGACACCATCGTCGAGGGCGACGGCAACGACCGCGTATTCGATCTCACCGCCGTCGCGGCTGCGACGATTTCGGTGGAGATCGAGGGACTCACGATCCGCGGGGGCGAGACGGCGTCCAACGGCGGGGCGCTGCGGGTGGGAGCCGGGGTCACGCTCACGCTGAGCGACGTCGCGCTGCGGGGGAATAGCCGCCGCCACGGGCGGGGCGATTTCCATGCAGGGGACGGCCCTGACAATCGAGAACTCCGTAATCGACTCAAACACCGCGGCGAGGCACGGCGGCGCTATCACAGCGGATGCCGGCGCCATCGCCATCTCCGGAAGTGCACTGACCAGCAGTTCCGCCGGCACGGAGGGCGGCTGGATCCATCTGCGGAACGCCGTCACGAGCTTGAGCCTGGTGGAGAGCCAGCTGCGTGAGAACACGGCGGTTGGGAACGGTGGCAGCCTGTTCCTGACGGCACCCGATCTCGACGGCGCGATCCTCGCAGCACGATCGATGGGAACTCGCCGCCTCGTGGCGGGGGTCTGTATTGGGACGCCGCTGACGGCGTCCTGTCGGCGCAGGAGTCCGCGTTCTCGCGCAACAGTGCGAGCGACGAAGGCGGTGGGCTCTGGTGGGGGCGCGGCACGCTGACGCTGACGAACACAACGCTGGGCGAGAACGACTCCGCTGCGCGAGGCGGGGCGATCCATCACGCTGGGGGCCAGATCACGCTGCTGAGCGTGACGATCGGCGCGAACTCCTCGAACCCCGGAGGCGGGGCGCTCTCGCTGGGGCCGCTCTCGACGCCGACACTGCGAAGCACGCTGGCAGCAGAAAACGTCGGTGGCGACTGCGGCCGGGCGGTGGTCTCGCTGGGCAACAATCTGGATGGGGACGGAAGTTGCGGGCTCGACGGGCCAGGCGACCTGTCGGCAGGCGATGCGCGCCTCGGCCCCTTGGCCCTGAACGCCGGCCCCACCGAGACCCAGATTCTGATCTCGGGCAGCGCCGCGATCGACGCCGGTAACGCGGCGGCCTGTCCCGCGGTCGACCAGCGCGGCTTCGCCCGATCGCTGGGCGGCGCCTGTGACATCGGGGCGTACGAGGAGATCCTGCCTCGCTTCCCGCTGGTGGAGGGCTGGAATCTCGTCGGTTGGACGGGCGGGTACCGCAGTCCCAGCCAACGCCACGGCACCGATTGAGGGCGCATTCGACGCACTCTTCACATGGGCAGCGGTGCGCAGCAGTTCCGTCGCTTCGACGCCGATGCGCCGCCCATCCTGAACACGCTGACCGAGCTCCGGCAGGGCGATGGACTCTGGAGCCTGCTGCGGGCCGGCGACGTCGATTGGCCGCAGCCGCTGATCACTCGGACCCGGGACG
>CAUYZA010000366.1:0-3171 GCA_963577225.1 Dehalococcoidia bacterium
GGGAACCGAGGCTCACATGAACCAGATCCCGGGGGGACCCGCCCCGAACGCAACCGGCCTCCGCTATCTGCGGAGGCCGAGACTGGCGATCAAGCTGCGGTAGCGCTGTACGTCTTCCCGGTTCAAGTAGCGCAGGAGACGACGGCGACGGCCCACCATCTTCATCAGAGATCGCCGCGATTGGTAGTCGTGCCGGTTGATCTTGAGGTGTTCCGTCAGCTCCAAGATCCGGGCCGTCAGCGCTGCGACTTGGACTTCCGGCGAACCGGTGTCCGTTTCATGCACGCGGTGCTGCTGGCTGATCTCGGCCTTTTTCTCTTTCGTGAGCATAGGCTGCTGTGAAATCCTCAGATCGGCTCGACGCCAGGCTGCTGGCGACGATGCTCCCCGTGGTGCGTCCCGTGGTGGAGCACTGGGACGACCGTACCAGGGCCCGTCTGCTCCGGACATGCGCAATGTAACACAGGACGGAACCGGCTCTGTGAGGCTCGGTAGCGCCCGCAACGCAGTCGCGGGAGTTCCCCTACGGCGACTCCCGCCTCCGCCCCGGCATCCAATCGAGCGTTCCAGCCTGCTACCGATGGGAGGCGGGCCGTGCGACAATCGTCGGCGTGAACAGAAAGCCCGCCATCTACGTCCGCGCCCGGATCGATCCCAACGTGATGGATCGCTTCTTGCGCTGGCACGCGGAGACCCACATGCCGCACGTGCTGGCAATTCCGGGCATCGCCAAAGCCCGCCGTGTGCGCCACCCGCGCGAGCTACCGGGGCAGCACCAGATGGAGTTCGAGCTGGAGGACGAGCAGTCGATCCAGAAGGTGATGGGCTCGCCCGAAGCGCAACTGGCCCAGCAAGACTGGACCGACTGGGCAGCCTCCGTGCACGAACTGAGCGTGGAGATCTACGCGCCCTTGGGACCGCTGCCGCAATACCACTCCGCGAACTGATCACCCGACTCGGGCTGAGCCCAGCTTGACCGCCGTGCCGTAGGCGAGAACCTCGGAGGCACCGCTCGTGATCGTTGACGTCGCCAGCCGCACCGCCACGATCGCATCCGCCCCGGCCTCCGTCGCCTGCTCTTCCATGCGCTCGATCGCGATCTGGCGGCTGTCGCTGAGCAGCTTCTGGTAGGCGCCGATCTCGCCGCCGACCAGGTTCTCCAGCCCGGCCAGCACGTCGCGTCCGAGGTGGCGCGCACGGACGGCGTTGCCCGAAACCAGCCCGATCGTCTCCGTGATCTCGCGCCCGGCGATCTCATCCGATGTCGACAGCAGCGTCGTTTTTCCCTTTTCGTTCGCTCCGGGATGCCCAAACTAGCACCACTGCGAGGCCCGCCCCTGCGACGACCGCTCCGGCCACCGCGTCGAGGATCCAGTGGTTACCCGTCAGCACGACGGCGAAGAACTGCCCCACGACGATGAGCCCGGCAAAGAGACCAACGATTGGCCTCGCAAGTCGCCACCCGCGCCGCGGTGCAGGACGCGTCAGCCAGAGCCCGATGCCGATCAACAACGCCCAGCCGAAGTGCAGGCTGGGCATGGCCGCGTAGGGGTTTGCGAAAAAGCCCACTTCCTGCGCCTGGTAGTTGGCCTGGGCGTAGAGCGCCATCGTGTCGACGAAACCAAGCTCCGGGAAGAAGCGGGGCGGTGCCAGCGGCAGCGCGAAGTACAGCGTCAGCCCGATCGCGGCTGAGACAACGAAGGCGTTGCGGATGAGGCGGTAGACGCGCGGTCGCTTCCAGAAGAGCCACAGCGCCACGCCGATAATCAGCGGCATGTGGGCCCAGAAGTAGACTCCGTTGAAGAAGTCGATCAGCAGCGGTGAGCCCAGGATCCAGTCCTGCATCGCGGGCTCCCAAGCGATGCCCAGGCTGTGTTCCAGGTCGAAGAGAGAGGAGCCACGCGCGGTGGCCTCATCGACACGGTCAACGACGGACCCACGGATCACGAAGTAGACGAAGGCCGTCGAGGCAGCAATCCCCGCCTCGCGCGCAAAGGCCCAGCCGACGTAGCGCCCCGCAAGACGCCCCGCGAGAAGCACGGCGCGCCCAAAGGCGGCGGCGCGGGTTCGATCGGCACGGACTTCGGCGCTGACCGTCATGGCTGGCACCGTATCGCTCGCCCCCATCAGCAGCCAGCCGCCCCAGCCAACTAACCCAGCCAGACTGGGCGCGCGCGGTGATAGCATCAGGGCTCTGTTTCACCGGCCCTTCCAGGCACCCGGCCTACGTACGTTGACGAGAGACGATCATGGGGACTCCGATCACGACCAGCACCGACTCCGCGGCCGAATCCGCCGCGGATAACATCATCATCTTTGTGCCCCAGGTGGACTCCCCGGCCGGATCCGGCGGGGCCAAAGCGGTCGACGAGGCGCTCGACGGGGCGATTTCGGCCCTCGCCGCCGATGGCGAGATTAAGGGCAAGCTCGGCGACGTGACCATCTTGCACACACTGGGCAAGATGGCGGCCAAACGGGTGCTAGTCGCCGGGCTGGGCAAGCCGGAGAAGCTGAACCTGGACGCCCTGCGCGACGCCGCAGCGGGCGCAGCCCGCCGCGCGCGCGGGGTCGGCGGCAGCAACTTAGCCATCGCGATCGATGGCGATCCGTTGGGCACTTCGGAAGCGGCGCAAGCCGTCGTCGAAGGGGTGCAGCTAGGGCTCTACCGCTTCGACCGTCATCTCTCGCCCTCGGACGACCGCAACGACATCGACGGCGTCACGCTGCACGGTTCGGATGACGCCGCGCTGAAGCGCGGTGCCGAGGTCGGCGAGATCTTGGCGGAGGCGACGAACTTCTGTCGCGACCTAGCCAACGAACCGAGCAACATCCTGACCCCCACGGAGCTGGCCGCGCGGGCGACGCAGTGGGCGAAGGACTGCGGCCTGGAGATCGAAATCATCGAAGAGGGCGAGGCGGCGGAGTTGGGCATGGGAGCGTTCCTCGGCGTCGCGAAGGGCTCGCACGAACCGGCCAAGTTCATCGTCATGCGCTACAGCGGCGGTGGCGACGAGCCCCCGATCGGCTTGATCGGCAAGGGCATCACGTTCGACACCGGCGGCATCTCGATTAAGCCCGCCAACAACATGGAGGCGATGAAGCAGGACATGAGCGGCGCAGCAGCGGTGATCGCGGCGGCCGGTGCGATCGCCAAGCTCGGGCTGCCGGTCA
>CAUYZA010000367.1:0-3169 GCA_963577225.1 Dehalococcoidia bacterium
AAGCGAGAGGCCCTCTCCGAGGCGGAGAGGGCCTCTTCGTTTGCAACCCCCTGACGGAGACAAGCGGCATGGAGAAGATCCTCGTGTTCGACACTACCCTGCGGGATGGCGAGCAATCCCCGGGTGCCACCATGACGACCCAAGAGAAGGTTAGGATCGCCCAGGGGCTCGACGGGTTGAGGGTGGACGTCATCGAGGCGGGATTCCCCGTGAGTTCTCCGCAGGAGTTCGAAGCGGTGGCGGCGGTCGCGGCAGCGGTCGAGCGCCCCATCATCGCGGGCCTGGCCCGCGCGACCAACACCGACGTCGACAAGGTTGCGGGAGCGCTTGCGGCTGCGGCGCACCCGCGCATCCATGTTTTTCTGGCGACCTCGGACCTTCACCTCGAGCGCAAGCTCAAGATCGACCGGGATGAGGCGCTGCGCAGGATCGAGCGTGCAGTAGCACGCGGTCGCAAGCTGGTCGAGGACATCGAATTCAGCTGCGAGGACGCGACCCGCACCGATCTGGACTTTCTATGTCGCGCGGTCCAGACCGCGATCGAGGCAGGTGCCACGACGATCAATCTTCCCGACACGGTCGGGTACGCCCATCCGGCTGATATCGAACGGATGCTTCAGGCGGTCAAGGCCGGTTGCACTGGTGTCGATGGGGTCGTGCTTTCGGTCCATTGTCACGACGACCTGGGCCTAGCGGTTGCCAACTCGCTTTCCGGCATCGAGAACGGTGCCCGGCAGGTAGAGTGCACGGTCAACGGGATCGGCGAACGAGCAGGGAACGCGTCGCTCGAGGAGCTCGTCATGGCCCTGAAGGTGCTGCCTGGCTACTACGAAAAATTCGAAACCGGCATCGTGAGCGAGCAGCTCTGCCCCACCAGTGAGCTACTCGCGCACGTGACCGGCATCAGGCCTCAGCCCAACAAAGCCATAGTGGGGGCGAACGCGTTCGCGCACGAAGCCGGCATCCATCAGGACGGGCTGCTAAAGGACCGGCGCACGTACGAGATCATGACCCCGGAGATGGTTGGGGCCAGGGGCTCTCGGTTGGTGCTCGGTAAGCACTCGGGGCGCCATGCCCTGATGCGTCGCTACGTGGAGCTGGGCTACGATCTGTCGACCGCGGAGCTGGACCGGGCTTACGAGTTGTTTATCCTGCTCGCAGATCGCAAGAAGGTGGTGCACGACGAGGACCTGCTTGCCATTTATTTCGAGGGCACGATGGAGGACGCGCCACGCGTGTTCAAGCTGGAGCACTTGGACGTGCGCTGCGGACGGAGCCCCTCTGAGGCGATCGTACATCTGTCCCACAACGATGGCCCGGTCCAGGAAGCGCATGCTACCGGCGACGGTCCGATCGCCGCGGCGTTTACGGCGATCGAGGAGCTATGCCCCTGGAAGGTCCGGTTGGAAGAGTTCCAGATCGTGGCCGCAGGGAGTGGCAGGGACGCTGTGGGTGAGGTGCACCTTCAGCTCCGCGTGGGCGGTAACCCCTTCGCTGGAAGGGCCGCGTCGCTTGACGTGGTGGACGCCGCGGCGCGTGCATTCCTGAACGCTTTGGACAAGGCGGATCACGCGCGCTGTCTCGAAGAGAAAGCCTTCGCGAGGATGGATCTGTGGGCGGTCTGACCGGGGCCGAGCAGCTCGAGGGGGCTCCCCGGGCCGAGCTCAAGGTGGCCGTGCTCGGGGGCGACGGGGTCGGTCCCGAGGTGACGGCGGCTGCGATGCAAGTGCTGCGTGCGGTGGTCAGGGATGAATCCGTGACGCTCCGGCTCACCGAGCGACCGGTCGGTTGGAAGGCGGTCCTCGACGGGGGCTCCCCCCTTCCCGAGGCGACTAGGGAAGCGTGTATTGCGGCCGATGCGGTCTTCTTGGGTGCCGTCGGGCACCCCGACGCAGCGGGCCAGCCACGCGATCGGCTGCCTGAAACTGGACTCCTCGGTCTTCGCAAGGCGCTCGCTTGCTGGGCCAACCTGCGGCCTGTACGCGTGCCCCCTTCCCTGGTGGGCGTCTCGGCCGCCTCTCCGGAGCGGGTTCGGGGCACCGATGTGATGATCCTGCGCGAGCTGGGCGGTGGACTTTACTACGGTGAGCCGCGGGGCGAGAAGGATGGAAAAGCCTGGAACACGATGGTCTACAGTGAGGACGAGGTGCGCCGAGTCGCGCGGTTGGGCCTGTCTTTGGCCCGAGGACGGGACGGTCGCATGACTTCGGTGGACAAGGCGAACGTGCTCGAGGTCTCACGCCTCTGGCGGCGAGTTGTGGACGAAACCGCTGCGGAGGAGGGGGAGGGAGTGGAGGTGGATCATATGCTCGTGGACAGGGCAGCCATGGAGCTGATGCTCAATCCTACGCGGTTCGACGTCCTGCTGACCGAGAACCTGTTCGGGGACATTCTCTCAGATCAGGCGGGCGCATTGGTGGGCTCACTCGGCGCGCTCGGATCGGCTAGTCTGGGTGACGGCACCGACCTGTACGAGCCCGTGCACGGGTCGGCTCCCGACATCGCTGGAAAGGGCATCGCCAATCCGTTGGGTGCGATGGCATCGGTTGCCCTCATGCTCCGCCACACCTTCCGGATGGAAAGCGCCGCGCGGAGGGTTGAGCTGTCGTATGAGGCTGTTATAGAGGACGGCATCCGCACCGTAGACTTGAATGAGTCGGGACAGGAGCCAGTCGGTACGGACGCCTTCACCGATGCGGTGCTCGAGCGACTCGAGTCCGTCACCGCGGACGGAACTGTCGCGGGGGGCGTCCGATGAGTGCCGGTCGTGCTTCCGGCGCGGAGCTGCTCCGACGGGCGCTGGTGAACGCGGGCACCCGTGTGATGTTTGGTCACCCTGGCGGCGCGATCCTTCCCTTCTATGACGTCCTGTATGGGGCCCCGGGTCCGCGCCACGTGCTGATGCGGCATGAGCAAGGTGCCGCGCATGCGGCTGACGGCTACGCCAGGGCGTCGGGCGAGGTCGGGGTGTGCGTAGCCACCAGCGGACCCGGCGCGGCCAACCTCGTGACGGGGCTGGCCACTGCGCTGACGGACGGAGTGCCTATGGTGGCGGTCACGGGGCAGGTGCCTAGCAATCTGATGGGGACTGACGCCTTCCAGGAGTGCGACACGCTCGGCATTACGATGCCGGTCACCAAACACGGTTTCCTGGTGCGTCGCGCCGAGG
>CAUYZA010000368.1:0-3158 GCA_963577225.1 Dehalococcoidia bacterium
CACGATAGCGGGGCGGGGGAGTCAGTCAGCAGTGGGGTCGAGCACGCGGCCGAGGAAGAGGGGGGCGCCGGTTTCGACGTCGCGGATGAGGAAGAGGAAGGGGCGGTTGACCTGCAGCAGAAGGGACTCGGGTGGCTCGGAGACCTGGTCGCTAATGATGATCGCCGTGGCCGCCGCCGCCACGGTGCCCTCGCGATCGACCTCGATCACCGCCTGGTGAATCGCGTCGCCGACGAAGAGGCGACCGTCCAGGTCCGCCGGCTCGGCGATTCGCGAGAGGTCGGCGCGCTTGTCGTCAAAGGCATCCTTGACGCCCAGTGCCCGCAGGCCCGCTTTGAGGTCCGGCTTCGACTCGAAGGCGAAGGGCGGCAGCCAGAGGTTGACCAGGCGCGGGGCGTCCCCGTCCACGGCCTGCATCAGTGCCCCGAGGTCGAGCGCTGCCTCGATCGCCGGGAAGCGGCCCGAGTCGGGCAGCATCACCAGCATCGACAGGGCGCGGCCGGCGTATGGGATCTCGACCACCTGATAGCCATCGCCGGCCGCGTAGCGCAGCATCTCCTCGACGAGCATGTAGGGGGTGCGGACCTGCGTCTCGTCAAGGCGGTGGAAGGTGCTGACGGGGCCTTCGTCGAAGGGGGTTCTGCCAGGGCGCGTCGAGGAAGATGGCGCTGCCGATCACGACGCGGGTCAGCGAGGTGATGTTGCCGGGGCCCAGCAGCTTCGGGATCTTGCCGGCCGTTTGCTCGTCGACCCAGGCGTTGATCTGCTCAAGCGCGGCTCCCGGCGCGGCGCGAAAGTCGGTGGGGCGCACGGGGCTGCCGTAGGCGTCATCCAGGGTGCGGAGGAAGGGGTCGAGGAAGGCCAGTCCCTTCTGACCCCAGAGGGCGTTGGCGGCGCGCAGGTTGAGCTCGACTTGGCTGCCGTCCGTCTGCGCGTAGCGGCCACTGGGCGCGCTGAGCAGGTCGTTGAGGGGGCCCAGGCCGGCGGGGAGATCGAGGCCCTCGGCGTGGAGGGCCGTGTCGATCTCGGCGGCGGTGTTGCCGGCGGCCCCGGCGCGGAGCATGGCGACGGGAATGGCGATCGCGGAGGGGGAAAAGACAAGGTTGCCATCTTCGGCATCGGTGAAGGCATGATAGAGGTCGACGGCGAAGTCATGCATGGCGTCGACGGCGGCGGCCACGGCGGACGCGTCCTCGGGAGCGAGCGAGGGCGGCTCGTCTGAGTCGCAAGCGGCGACGAGGAGGGGAAGGACCAGCACGAGGGGCAGGCAGGCGCGAATGGAGAACTCCTCTCTCAAACGTAACGTTGTGGAGGAGCGGGGTGTTCCATTTCCAAAAAGGCAGGAGTTGAGATCGAAAGCAACGATTCGGTCAGGCGCGCTGCCGGAGGATGCCAGCGGGGTGGGGCCGGCTAGTACGAGTCCGGAGACGATCCAGGCAGCGCGGCGGGCGAGGCGGATGCCGCGACGGAGGTCGGCGGGGGTTGGTGGGGGAATCCCGCGCCGAGGTTGTAGAGCAGGGTTTTGTGATCGTGGTTGGTGAGGGCGGTGCCGGTGGCACCTGCCATGGCAGCCATGGGGTGGCCGGCGTTGGGGAAGGGGGTGCTGGCGCGATCGCGCCACCAGATGCGGAGGGCGGGACCAGTGCGACCTTCGGGAACAGCGGCGGCGATGATGGCGAGCGCGGTGAGGCGGGCAGGGACCAGGTTGGCGGCGTCGTCGAAGCGGGCAGCGGCGCGGCCGAAGTCGATGTACTCAGGAGTGCGGTAGCCCCACATGCTGTCGAGCGTGTTTAAAGCGCGGTAGGCCCAGGCTGCGGGGGCGCCGCCGATGGCGTACCAGAACCAGGGGGCGACGACGCCGTCGCTAAGGTTCTCGGCGAGGGACTCAAGGGCGGCGCCGGCAACTTCGCCTGCGTCGAGGCCGGCGGTGTCGCGGCTGACAAGGTGACGGGCGGCGAGCTTGCGGGCGGCGGGGAGGTCGGCGGCGTCGAGGGCGTCAGTTTCGGGCGCTTCTGGTTGAAGCGCTTGGGCGACCTGCCCGACACGCTGGAGGAGGGTCCGTTGGGAGGTGGTACAGGCGAGGAGCGCGGCGGTGGTCATGGTTCGTCGGAGGGTGGCGGGTGGGGCGGTGCATTCGATGGTGGCGACGGCGAAGGCGGTGAGGGCGACGGTGGCGGTGAGGGCGACGGTGGCGGCGAGGCCTTGGCCTCGCTGTTGTTTTGGGTCGCTGAGGTCGTGGGAGACGCGCGCCTCGACGAGGCGGGCGAGGTTGCCGAGCCAGGCGACGGGGTGGACCGCGTTGGGCGGGTCGCCGAACCGCGCGTCGAGGGCGATGGCGAGGCAGAGGGCTGCAGCTTTCGTGGGGGCTTTCGTCGCGGCTCTCGTGGATGCGCGGGTGCGGGCGGAAGGGGAGGCGGACATCGATCTATGGTCGCCGACTCGGAGTTCAGACGCTGGGGACGACGGGGCGCGTCGACGCATGAAGTCGACCCGTGGCCATCGACTAGTTGAAGTCTGTCGTCGAGTCGTCGCCGGTTTGCTGGTTGCGGAGGAATTGTTCGACGTCGGCGAGGAGTTCGCCGCTGGGGGGCAGGGGGCTGGTGGGGGGAAGCTGGGACTCGGTGCGGTTCTTGTCGTACTGGGTTTCGAGACCGGCGACGACTTCTTGCAGGCGTTCGGAGCGCTCGACGAGGTTGACGACGCCGCTGAGGAAGGTTTCGGCTTCACGCTGGGCGTCGCTGAGGTCGAGTTCGAGCTTCCAGGCGCGGGCGAGGGTTTCGAGCAGGGTGATGCCAGCGGGGGGGTTGGCGTCGACGCCGAGGTAGAAGGGGGTGATGCCGATCAGGCTGGCGGTGGCGAGTCCGGAGTCGCGCAGGAGGGCGTTCAGGGCGCCGCTGAAGCCGATGGGGCCTTGGTAGCGAGGTTCGATCACTTCGACGTCGAAGGGTTCGGTGAGGGCGGGGTCGGTGGTGGTCATCCAGAGGGGGGTCTGGCGGGTGTGGGGGCTAGCGCCGGGGAAGGTGGAGAGGCTGAGCAGGTCGTGGACGCCCATGCGCTGGAGGGCGGCGGCGACGGCTTCGGTGAGGGCTTTCCATTGGAAGGTAGGTTCGGGGCCGTGGAAGAAGAGCAGGTCGCGGTCCAGGGGTTGGCCATCGGCG
>CAUYZA010000369.1:0-3139 GCA_963577225.1 Dehalococcoidia bacterium
CTCTGCAGTCCGTGCTGCTCGTCGTCAACGCTTCCCTGCCCGAGCGCATCACGCCGACGCCGGCTAACCCTGTCGCGGTAGGGCTGCTGGGTAACCCGATGTTCTGGTTCCGGATCGGCGTCGGCTTGCTCTTCGCAATGGTTCTCGCCGTGCTCGCCCTGCGCACCGCGCAGATGCGCTCGATGCAGAGCGCGACCGGCCTGCTCTATATCTGCATGGGCGCGGTCTTCACGGGCGAAGTGCTCGCCCGGGGTGTCCAGTTCCTCACCGCGCGCCCCGTCTGAACGGTTTTGCTCCGCGGGCGAGCCTGCCTCGCGGGCTGCTCTTCGCGGCACGCAACCTGCAGGGGAGCGCCCTGAGGCTCGTGCGCTCATCTGTTCTGCTAAGATCTGGGCGGCCAAGGAGGCGCTGATGCTGCGGGACCGCGCCTGGGAGATCCTCACCGAGTTCGCGGCGGAGGAACGTACCCGCAGGCACGGCATCGCCGTTGAGGCCGTCATGCAGGCTTACGCCCGCAAGATTGGCCAGGATGAGGAGAAATGGGGCATCGTCGGGCTCCTCCACGACTTCGACTGGGAGATTCATCCCACTGAGGAGCTCCATCCGAAGGAGGGTTCGAAGCTCCTCGAAGCGCGGGGTGTCCCGGGGGACATTCGCTACGCCATCCTCTGCCACGCGCCCTTTCTGGGGCTCGAGACCACATCCGAAATGGACCGTGCGATCTACGCCTCCGATGAGATGTCGGGATTCGTCACCGCCTGCACGCTCGTGCGCCCGGACAGGTCGCTCTCAGCGCTCAAGCCTTCCTCGGTGAGGAAGAAGATGAAGGACAAAGCGTTCGCTCGCAGCGTCAGCCGCGATGATCTGCGCAATGGCGCAGCCGATTTCGAGGTCGACCTTGATGAGCACATTCGATTCGTCGCCGACGCGCTTGCGCCCGTCGCGGACCAGCTCGGAGTGAACCCATGAGCGAAGGCTCCGCCCCCGACCGAAACATCTCGATGGAGCTCGCCCGGGCCACGGAAGCGGCCGCCCTCGGCGCCGCTCCCTGGACCGGCCGCGGCGACAAGAACGGCGCCGATGGCGGCGCCGTCGACGCCATGCGGGCGATGCTCAACACCGTCGACATGGACGGCGTCATCGTCATTGGCGAGGGGGAAAAAGATGAAGCCCCAATGCTCTTCAACGGCGAGCACGTGGGCACGGGCAGCGGCCCCCAAGTCGACGTCGCGGTCGACCCTATCGATGGGACCACCCTCCTCTCGCTGGGCCGCCCCAACGCCGTCAGTGTCATCGCAGCTGCTCCGCGCGGGACGATGTACAACCCCCACGACATCTTCTACATGGACAAGATCGCGGTGGGCCCGGACGCGAAGGGCAAGGTCGACCTCTCGGCGCCGGTGAGCTGGAACCTCGAACAGGTGGCGAAGGCGCGTGGCATCTCCGTTCCCGAGGTGACGGTGGTGATCCTCGACCGTCCGCGAAACGAAACGATCGTCGCCGATGTCCGCGCGGCTGGTGCCCGCATCGTCTCCATCACCGATGGGGACGTCGCGGGCGCGGTCATGACCGGAAGCGCCGGCACCGGCGTCGACGTTCTTCTCGGCATCGGTGGCTCGCCCGAGGGTGTCACCGCCGCCTGTGCGATGAAGGCCCTGGACGGCGACATGCAGTGCCGCCTCTGGCCACGCCACGACGACGACCGCAAGCTCGCGGTCGAGCGCGGCCTCGACCTCGCGCAGCTGCTGACGCTCGACGACCTCGTGAGCAGCGATGACTGCTTCTTTGCGGCCACCGGCATCACCACCGGCTATCTGATGCGTGGAGTCGAATTTACGAGCGAGGGTGCGCGGACGGAGTCGCTGGTGATGCGCAGCCGTTCACGCACGGTCCGCACGATCGAGGCCGAGCATCACACCCGCAAGATCGAGCAGATCATCTCGGTCGAGTAACGCCCGCCGGTTAGCTTCCCACGATCTCCTCGTCCCGGCGGCGCCCGAGGATCATCACGGCAAGACCGCTGCCAGCGCTGGCGAGGACCACCGCGCCGAGCACGATGTTCACCGACGTCGAGCCGAAGGCGAGGCCGCTGCCGGCACCTGGCGGCTGCGGCGTGCCCGCGACAGTCGTCTTATCCGCGGTAGGCGACGGCTCCTGCGGGTCTTGGGAGGTGCCCACGGGGGCCGTCGGCGAGCCTTCAGTGGCCGAGGGCGGAGGCGTGCCCGTGACCGGTGGCTCCGTTGGTCCCGGCGACCCTGTCGGTGGCGGCGAGCTTGTTGGGGTCGGTGTGGGGCTGGGCGTTTCCGAGAGAACCGTGCCCGGCGGGGTTGGCGTTGGGGTTGGCGTTGGGGTTGGTGTCGGGGTTGGTGGCGGCAGCTCGCCGAAATTGTTCTGGACGCCATGCTCCGCGGGTTCGAGGTCGATTTCGAAGAGCCGGTCGTCTTCTACCGAGCCGTCCTGGGAGCCGATCGTGTCCTTGCCGTCGAGCCATTGGGGCGGTTGTGTCTCCACGATCACGTAAGTCCCCGTGCACAGCTCAGCGAAGAGATAGGAGCCGTCGGGAGCGGTGGGCGTCGTCCTGCTGACGGCGTTGCCGTGGGCATCTGTGCCAGTGAGCGTCACGGTCACATTGGCGATGGGGGGCTCGTCCGCGTCGAAGATGCCATCGTCGCTGAAGTCCACATAGACGAAGCCGGAGAGACTTCCCTTGATCTCTCCGAAGTTGTTGTTGATGAGGTCGGTGTTCGTGAGCGTCACCGAGATCTGGTCGGTCCCGATCGTATTGGGGATAGGCGTGCTGTTGCCGCGAGTTTCGAGGTGGTCGCCGTAGCCCAGCGGTTGTGCGGCTTCGCTGATCGTGTAGCTGCCCTGGTTCAGGCAAACGTGCGGCTCGTACTGGTACGTGATCGCGACCGCGGCGCTCGCCGTCGTCCCGATCTCGTTGAGCACGTTCCCGCCACCCGTCGTGCGCGAGGTGGCGAGAGCGGAAGCGCTGAACGGAACCGACCCGGTGCCTACGAAGAACGCCGTGCCCGCATCGGCGATGATCAGCGTGCTCGAATCCGTCGCGCTGTGGGTGCCGAAGTCGTGGCCGCTGGGCCCGGCGAAGTTGGGCGTGCCGTCATAGGGCGCGGCCGAG
>CAUYZA010000370.1:0-3137 GCA_963577225.1 Dehalococcoidia bacterium
CTTCCGATCTCATCGAGAACATCTGCACCGTCGAGAGGAGGTGGCCCGGCGTCGCCCGGACCTCGAACGTTCGTGAGTCGCCCCGCACCGCCAGCGCCCCGATCTCGGTCGCGCCGCGCTGCTCGATGGCCGTGCTCGTGGCCGCGAACTCTGCGATGTCCTCCATGCCTTGGTTGGCCCGCCCTCCAGCCTCCCAAAACGCGTGCGGTTCCTCATGCAAGAGGTAGGCACCCTTTGTGAGCGCCTGGTCGGGTGTGGTCGTACTCGTGATCGTGACGCGGAACGTGGTCTGGCCCGAGGCAGCGACAGACTGCGCGCTCGTGACTAGACCCGAGACCAGTGCGCCGGCGACGGCGAAGACGAGCCAGACTCGAAGGCGATTCACGGCGATCCTCCTTAGACCTCGTCGTAGCGGAAGCAGTCCACGGCGTGGTCGTTGACCATCCCGGTCGACTGCATCAGCGCGTAGCAGATCGTGGGCCCGACGAAGCCGAAACCACGCTTCTTCAGTGCCTTGCTCATCGCCTTCGACTCATCCGTCTCGGCCGGGACCTGTGCCATCGAGTGGAAGGTGTTGCGTTTGGGCGCTCCATCGACGAACGACCAGAGCAACTCGTCGAGTGACGAGCCTTCTTCGCGCAACGTCAGGACTGCCTGCGCGTTCTTGATCGTCGCGGCAACCTTGGCCTTGTTGCGGATGATGCCAGCGTCGCCGAGCAGGCGCGCTGTCTCCTCGTCGCCGTATTGGGCGATCCGATCGACGTCGAAGCCCTCGAACGCTGCCAGGTAGCCCTCGCGGCGCTTGAGGATCGTGGACCAGGACAGGCCCGCCTGCGCGCCCTCCAGTGTCAGCATCTCAAACAGTTCGCGTTCGCCGTGTAGCGGCACGCCCCACTGCTCGTCGTGGTAGGCCATCATCAGCGCATGGCCGCTGCCCCAGTCGCAACGGGTACGCTGGTCGGAAGTCGTTTCTTTCGTTGTCGCCACCGAAGCCTCCGTCGCTGAGTCGCCCGGCCGGAGCCGAGTGTTGAACAGACTAGGACCCGCCCGCGACCGGCTCGATCAAGCCGTCCGCCTCTTCCGCGAACTGCTCCTGATAAAGCGAGGCGTAGAGTCCGCCTCGTGCCAGCAGCTCGCCGTGCCGTCCGCGCTCCACGATGCGGCCGCCGTCCAACACCAGAATCTGGTCCGCGGCGAGCACCGTCGAGAGGCGGTGCGCGATCACGACCGTTGTTCGCCCGCGCGCCAGGCGTTGGGTCGCCTCCCGGATCTCGCGCTCCAGGCGCGAGTCGAGTGACGCCGTGGCCTCATCCAGCACCAGGACCGGCGCATCCTTCAGTACGGCGCGCGCGATCGCGACGCGTTGCTTCTCGCCGCCGGAGAGTCGGTAGCCGCGTTCCCCCACCACCGTTTGCAGGCCGTCCGGCAGCAGCGCGATGAAACTGGACAGGCCCGCCGTTTCGGCGGCGCCGGCGACCTCCGCGTCGCTGGTCGCTAAGCGGCCGTAGCGGATGTTTTGGCCCAGAGTGTCGTGGAAGAGGTACGCGTCTTGCATGACCGCGCCCATGGCGGCGGAGATGGAATCGAGCGTGAGCTCGGTCAGGTCGTGGCCGTCCAGCCGCACGACGCCGCCTCGGGGGTCGTAGAAGCGCTGCAACAGATAGGTGATCGTCGTCTTGCCCGCGCCGGACGGGCCGACCAGCGCGAGCATCTGACCGGGCTCTGCCGAGAACGTGACATCGGTCAGCGCCCGACGCGCGCCGGTGCTGTACGCGAAATCGACCGACTCAAATGCGATCACGCCGCGCGGCTTCTCGATCGCCACGGCGTCAGCACGCTCTTCGATCTCCACCTCCTCGTCGAGGTACTCGAAGATCCGCTCGAACAGCGCTAACGAGGACAGCACCGTGACATTGATCCGGGCGATGCTGGCGAAGGGGCCGAAGACGCGCTGGGTTAGCAGGGCGAAGGCGACCAGCGTGCCGATTGAGATATCGCCGTCCACCACGGCGCGTCCGCCGTACCAGTAGACGATGCCGGGGATCAGCGTCGAGAAGAGGCTCGATCCCATGTTGAACCAGCGCGCCGCCATCAGCCGCCGCATCGAGAGATCGCGCAGGTTTGTGTTGGTCTTCTCGAAGCGCTCGCGTTCATACGGCTGGCGTCCGAACGATTTGACCAGCATCGATCCGGAGACCGAAAGGGTCTCCTCCAGATGCGCCGACATCTCCGCGTTCTCGGCGTGCCACTTTTGCAGCAGCCTCCGCTGGAGCAGCCCCATCCGCATGGTGGGGTAGGACCAGAGCGGCACCACGATCAACGCGATCAGCGCCAGCTCCCAGGACAGCGTGAACATCAGCACGAAGGCGATCGTGAGGATGCTGGCGTTGGTCATGAAGTCGGTGAAGGTGTCGGTCAGGGTGCGCTGAATGCCGTTCACGTCGGACGTGACGCGGGCCAGGATCTCGCCGGTCCGCGTGCGCGTATAGAACCGCATCGGCAGCCGCTGGAGATGGTCGTGCAGCGACGAACGCAGCTGTTGCATCACGCCCTGCCCGATGATCTGATTGATGTACCCCTGCAGAACTCCCAGCAGGGCCCCGCCGACCACCATCGCGACGTAGAAGCCGAAGAGCAGATTGAGCGCGTTGAGGTCACCGTCGATCACCTTGTCGGCCATCGTTCCGAGCAGGCGAAGTGGGAACAGCGACAACGCTGCCGATGCCGTGACCATCACAACGAGCGTCAGCACGTGCCGGCGGTAGGGACGGAACAGCATGATCACACGCCGGGTCAGGGCCAGGTGTGCTCCTGCGGGCTTGCGCATCGGCGGTCGGGCGCTCAGGTCGAGTCTCCACTCAAGACCCGCCGCGGGCGGGTAGGAGATGCCCGCGAGACGCGTGCACCGGCACCAGGATACGTCGGGCTCGCGAGCTCGCGTTACGTTGCCCGCAACTTGGTCAGCCTCCGCGTGGGAAGCGGAAAAGGAATTCTGTAGGAAGCGGTCGCGGGCAGTGTGGAGAACTTGACGCCAATTGTGGACAAGTCTGGACAACTGCGCGGCTCAGTTGGGCGGGCGGTCTAGCTAGGCCGTTATTGCGCTTCCCCGTGCCAACGGCTTTACGATCGTTCGCATG
>CAUYZA010000371.1:0-3104 GCA_963577225.1 Dehalococcoidia bacterium
ATACGGGACGCGGGAGGCGAGCCGCAGTCGAACTCCGCTACTTTGCAGGCCCGGCGAGGCTTCAACTCGCGGCCAAGCCGACGCCCAAACCCACGCCATCGGGAAATGCAGAGTGTGGCTTGGCCGTTACCAGCCCGTGCGACAGCGGCCCCATAGGGTTAAAGAAGAGGTCGCGCAGCCCCGACCCCCACACCCCTCACGCCCCCGTCGAGACCGCTTGGGGCACGTGACCACACGGTCTCCAGCTCGGGCTGGTGTCCCCCCCGAGTCCGGGTGGGATTTGTGGCCAAGTTGTGGCCAAGGGCCCTGGGAGCGGGTGGGATTCAGTGGGACGCGGAGGGATGGTGACACCGGAAGGCTCCAATGCCCTGGGGCCCGTTGGGAGGTGATGGGAGAGGGTGGGACGCGTGCACCCAAACTTCGGATCTGAGGGTCGGGGGTTCGAGTCCCTCCGGGCGCACCACGCAACTCCCCGTAGGCATGGGCTTTTCGCGCACTGGCCCCCTGGCCTTTCTGTATCAGTCGCCCACCGTGTTGACCGGCGCGCCCGCCAGGAACGCCCCCAGGTTCGACACGGCGACGTCCATCAGGCGCTGGCGCGCGGCCTGCGCGTACCAGGCTACGTGGGGCGTGATGATGCAGTTGGGCGCCTGCAGCAGCGGGTTGTCCGGCGGCGGCGGCTCCACGTCCAGCACATCTAGCCCGGCCCCTCCGATCTGGCCCGCGTGGAGCGCGGCGGCCAGCGCCTGGTTGTCGACCAGCGGACCACGACTCGTGTTGAGCAGCACCGCGCCGGGCTTCATCAGGCCCAGCCGCTCGACGTTGACCAAATGTTCCGTGGCCGGCGTCAGCGGACAATGCAAGCTGATCGCGTCGGCACGACGGAAGAGGTCGTCCATCTCCACGAACTCGACTGCGAGTCCAGCCAGCGCCTCCGCGTCGGGCGGGTACTCGTCATACGCGATGATCGACATGCCCATCGCGGCGCCGATTCTGGCCAGCGCTCGCCCGATCCGGCCGATCCCCACAATGCCCAACACCTTGCCCGACAGCTCGGTGATCGGGGCGAGGGGGAAGCACCAGTCGCCGCTCTCCGACCAGGCCCCGCTCCGCACCGCGGCGGCATGCAGCGCCGGCTGCCGCACCAACTCCAGCAGCAGCGCTGTGGCGTGCTGCGCCACGGAATCGGTGCCGTAGGTCGGCACGTTCGTCACCACGATGCCGCGCGCCTTAGCCGCCGTCAGGTCGACGACGTCGTAGCCCGTCGCCAGCACGCCGACGTAGTGGAGGTCCGGCAACTGCGCCAGCGTCTCCCCACTGAACGGCGTCTTGTTCGTCAGCGCGAAACGGAACCCGGCCGCCCGTTCCACGACCGCCGTGGCGGGGGTGCGATCGTGCACCACCACGTCCCCAAACTGGTCCAGGTCCGACCAGCTCAGATCGCCGGGGTTGAGGGTGTAGCCGTCTAGCACGACGATCCGCGCTGCCATCACACTTGTTCCTTCGTTAACTTCGAATCTGCGGGTCGGAGATTCGAGTCCTGCCGGGCGCGCCACGCAAAACCGCCAAGGCGTGGCATTTTCGTCTACTGCTCCCTTGGCCTCTTATACAGTGACTGTTCACCAAGGGGAACTGGAAGTCATTGAGCGTGGACTACGAGAGGCGGGGCCAGCGTCCTAGGAGCAGGCGACGGCACCCCCGTCGCAAGCGATGGTCTCCCCGACAATGTAGCCGCCGGCTCGAGAGCTGAGCAGGATCGCGAGCCCGGCGATGTCTTCGGTACTGCCGACCCGTCCGCTGGGGTTGCGCTCTCCGACGGAGTCCCAATCCTGCCCCTCCACCTTGCCGCCGAATCCCACCCCTGCGCTCAGCATCCAGGTGGGGAACGGCCCTGGTGCGATGCCGTTGACCAGAATGTTTTCCTTTACGAGATGGGCGGCGAGAATCCGGGTCAGATGATGGACAGCAGCCTTGGAAGCGCCGTAGGAGAAGTTGTCGAAGATCGGGGTTTTGATCCCGTCGACCGAGCCCACGTTGATAACACGGGCTGGATCTCCATCGCGACGAGCGGCGCGAAGCAGCGGCAAAAGGCGCTGGGTGAGGAAGAAGATCCCCTTCAGGTTCGTGTCCATCACCTTGTCCCAGCCGCTCTCCGGGAATTCGCCCAGGGGTGCGCCCCAGGTGGTTCCGGCATTGTTGACTAGGATGTGCAACTCGCTCTCGGTTTCCTCCAAGGTCGACACCAACGCTTCGATTCCGTCCACGCTCCCCACGTCGCCGGGGAGCGAGACACACTCCCCCCCGTGCTCCTCCATGAGGCGCTTCGCTGTGGCGTCGCAGACATCCGCCTTCCGTGAGCTGATGTAGACCTTCGCACCATGCACGAGGAAGCCCGTCGCAATCATCTCCCCGATCCCTCGCGACCCGCCGGTGACGAGCGCGACTTTGCCGTTGATCGAAAACAGGTTTTCCATCTCAGATCTCCATTCGAATTCGCGTCGCTATGTGGCCAGGAGAGTGGACGCCGTCGGTGTCCGCTCGCGGCGAGTGTGATGAGTGTTATTCGCGCAGCGGGACCAGCTCGGTGAGGATGCCACCGGCGCTCTTGGGGTAGAAGAAGGCCGCATTGATGGGCCCCAGCTCGATGCGCTTGAGCCCACCCGCTTCCAACTCGCGTGCAGCGGCTTCCACGTCGCGGCAGCCGTAGCCGAGGTGGTGCATGCCCGGTCCGAAGCGGTTGAGACGCCGGGTCGTTCCGGTCTCGGAGCCGGGTTTCGGGATTAGAACCTCGATCTGGGTCTCGCCGATCCCAACCTTGACGAAGTAGTTGTAGGTTTGTTCCGGTTCGAAGAAGATGCCCTCCACGCCGTTCTCAAGCTTGGTACGGTCAGTGTCGAGGGCGAGCCCCATCTGTCGCTCCAGGACGTCGCTGGCTTGTTCCCAGGTTTCGACGATGATGCCGACGTGATCGAGGCGGACGAGTTGCGACATTGCAGCCTCCCTGACGGCGTAGGATAGGGCGGCAGCCCGGTTGTTTTCAGACGAAGGCCGAGACCTGACCCCGACCCCCACACCCCAGTCCGCGGGCAAGTCGGCGTGCCGAG
>CAUYZA010000372.1:0-3097 GCA_963577225.1 Dehalococcoidia bacterium
CGACGAAACGATCACCCATCGCAGCAAATCGTTGACCAAGACCTACACCGGCTGGGCCTCCCGCGTTCCGCTAGTGCGTGGCATGATCACGCTGGCGGAGACGCTCCATCTCGGCATCTGGGCCCTGATGTTCTCGCAGAACGTTGCCCTGGCCGAAGAAGAGTCGGACGAGGACGCGGGCATGGGCGTGCTCGGCGGCATCACGCTGATGATCTCGTTCGCATTCGCGATCGGCGTCTTCTTCCTTGCGCCGATCTTCGCCACCCGCTGGCTGCAGGACGAACTCAATCCGGAGATTCTCGCGGTCATCATCGAAGGTTTAGTGCGGCTGGTGCTGCTGATCGGCTACCTCTGGCTGATCGGCAAACTGCCCGACATCCGCCGGGTCTTCGAGTACCACGGCGCTGAGCACAAGACGATCGCCGCCTGGGAAGCCTCGCAGGAACTCACCGTCGACAATGTCCGGCCCTTCAGCCGCGCCCACCCGCGCTGCGGCACATCGTTCCTGCTGTTCGTGGCCGTCACGGCGATCATCGTTTTCACGGCGCTGGGCAGCCCGCCGCTCTGGTGGCACATCACGAGCCGAATCGTGCTGGTGCCGGTCATCGCCGGCATCGCCTACGAAGCGATCCGCCTGGGCGGAACATACCGCAATCGACGCGTCGTCGGTTGGCTCTTCGCGCCCAATCTCTGGCTGCAAGCGTTGACGACGCGCGAGCCGCATGACTACCAGATCGAGGTAGCCATCGCCGCGATGCAGGAAGCCGTGGCGCAGGAAGAAGGGGCGGCAGCCCCGTCCGCGGCTGCCGCCGACCTGAGTCCCGCCGGTAGCGGCTAGTCCTCCGTCAACTCGCGGTAGAAGCAGGAGCGCTCGCCCGTGTGGCAGGTGGGCCCTTGCGGCTCGGCCTTGACCAGCAGCGCGTCGACGTCGCAGTCCTTGCGGATCGAGTGCAGCTTGAGCACGTTGCCGCTCGTCTCGCCCTTGGTCCAGTACTCCTGGCGGCTGCGCGACCAGAACGTGACCAGGCCTTTGTCGAGCGTCATGCGCAGCGACTCGGCATTCATGTAGCCGACCATCACGATCTCGTTGTCGGAGATGTCCTGGACGATGGCGGGGATCAAGCCGTTGTCGTCGTACTTCAGCTCGGGAATTTCAGTCGTCATAGCGGGGGTGCTCCAATCGAACCGGGACGCCGGCTGCGTGCATGGTGGCCTTCACATCGGCGATGCGGCAGGTGCCGAAGTGGAAAATACTGGCGGCCAGGACGGCGTCGGCGTGGCCTTCAAGGATGCCGTCGGCCATGTGCTGCGCGTTGCCCGCTCCGCCGCTGGCGATGACCGGGACGCTGACGGCGTCCGAGATCGCCCGCAACATCGGCAGATCAAAGCCGTCCAGATGGCCGTCCGTGTCCATCGAGGTCAGCAGTAGCTCGCCCGCCCCACGCCGCACCGCTTCCTGCGCCCACTCGACAGCGTCGAGTCCGGTCGGCCGCCGGCCACCGTGCGTGTAGACCTCGTACGTGCCGTCACCGTTCGACTTGGCGTCGATCGCGACGACGATGCACTGGCTGCCGAAGCGATGCGCGCCCTGCGCAATCAAGTCCGGGTTCTCAATCGCGGAGCTGTTAATCGAAACCTTGTCCGCGCCGGACTCCAGCATCAGACGCATGTCCTCAACGCTGCGGATTCCGCCGCCCACGGTGAATGGGATGAAGACCTCGTCGGCGGTGCGCCGCACCATGTCGACGACGGTCTGGCGCTCCTCATGCGAGGCGGTGATGTCGAGGAAGACAAGCTCGTCGATGCCTTCGCGATCGTAGAGGCGAGCGAGCTCGACGGGGTCTCCAGCGTCGCGCAGCTCGACGAAGGAAACACCCTTGACCACGCGTCCCTTCTCGACGTCGAAACAGCCGATGACTCGGTTGGTCAGGCTCACGACTGCACCTCGGACCCAGCACCAAGGGTCGCAGCCTCGGTGATCGCCGCGGCGAGGTCGACGCGGCCGTCGTAGAGCGCCCGGCCGATGATGACGCCCTCGGCGCCGGTCGCGACGAGCGGACCGACGTGGCTGTTGGCTGCCACGCCGCCGGCGGCGATGACCGGCACGTCGACGGCTTCGATCAGGCGTTGGACCGCCGCGTAGTTGGGTTCATCCAGCATGCCGTCGCGGTCGATATCGGTGTAGACGAAGCGCCGCACGCCGACGTCGACGAGGCGGCGCGCCAGGTCGATCGCGTCCAGCTCGGACGTCTCCGTCCAGCCGTCGGTGGCGACACGTCCGTCGCGCGCGTCCAGCGAGACGATCACGGCGTCGGCATGGTCGCGCGCCAGCCGCGACACGAGATCGACGTCTCGCACGGCTGCCGTACCAAGCGCGACGCGCGTGAGTCCGGCGTCGAGGTAGCGGGCCACGGTGTCCGCGTCGCGGATGCCGCCGCCAGTCTGGGTCGGCGGGCCGAGTCGCGCGATCGCGCAGACGAGATCGAAGTTGGCCGGCGCGCCATCGCGCGCGCCGTCGAGATCGACCACGTGCAGGCGCGTGGCGCCGGCATCGACCCAGCGCTGCGCGGCCGCAACGGGATCGTCGTCGAAGACGGTCTCGGCGTCGTAGTCGCCCTGGCGAAGCCGGACGCAACGGCCGCCCCGGATATCGATGGCGGGAATGATTTCCATTTATTTCATTTCGCCCGCGAGACACGAATCGCGCACAGTCGGTACTGCAAGCGATCGGCGCGACGTAGACGAATCAACCTATCTCGTTGCGGCCCTCGGAGAGCCCTGCTGGGTCCGCCGGGAGCGTCATACTCAGCCAGGGGCGGAACTTGGAACGACACTGCTAAGGAAGTTGCGGTAGAAGCGCAGTCCATGAGCCCCGCTCTTCTCGGGGTGGAACTGCGTGGCGATGACGTTGTCGCGCTCGATCACCGCCGTGATCGTCGCGCCGTAGTCGGCCGTCGCGGTGACCACCTCGTCCTGCTCAGGCACGCAGTAGTACGAGTGCAGGAAGTAGAAGTAGGAATCGTCCGGAATGCCGTCGAAGATCGGGCTGCTGCGAACCTGCTGCAAGGCATTCCAGCCCATGTGCGGGATCTTGCGC
>CAUYZA010000373.1:0-3092 GCA_963577225.1 Dehalococcoidia bacterium
GCATGCACGGCTACCCAACGCGGCATGACCACCTACTGGCCAGCCGATCGCACTTCTCGTCCTGCGAACAATTCTATCAGGCATGAACTTTGTGTCATCAAGCGCTTGGATCCCCGCGCCGGCGCCTCCCGTGCTGTAGGGCGATGATCGTTAACGCCCAGTCATCTTCAGCCTGGCGGCGTTGCTCGAGCCGGACCCATGCGTACAGTGATCGCGCTCACACGGTGGCGGGAAAAGGTTGGCACCGCGTGACGACAATCGCCCGTATCGCTTCCGACGATCAGCTTGCCAGTGGGGCCGAGCTTCTTGAGCGCTACCTGGAGTATCTCCGGATCCAGCGCAACCTCTCGCCCTACACGATCCGCAACTACCGCTCTGACTTGGGCCACTTCCTGAACTGGTTGCACGGCCAGGGCTTGGACCTTGAGGACGTCTCGCGCACGACCTATCGCGAATACCTCGGCGCCTTGCAAGCGGCACAGGTCGCGCCAGGCTCGTTGCGGCGACGCGGCAGCACGGTCAAGGCGTTCTTCAAACACCTCTATACGCACGGCGAGATCCCGACGAATCCGCTCAAACTCGCGACGACCCCCCGCCAACCCCAACGCCTGCCCGAGTTCCTCAGTGTGGAGCAGGTGGAGGCGCTGCTGGCAGCGCCCGACCTGCACACGCCGGTGGGGCTGCGCGACCGCGCGATCCTGGAGTCGCTCTACGGAGCCGGATTGCGCGTGAGCGAGTTGGTCTCGCTGACGTTGGCGTCGATCGACTGGGAGAACAGCATGCTGCGAGTGCGCGGCAAGGGCGACAAGGAACGCGTCGTCATGCTCGGCCAGGCTGCGCGAAGCGCCTTGGTGGACTACCTCCAGCAGGGCCGCGACGTTTTGATCAGCGAGAAGAGCGGCGAAGCGCTCTGGCTAAATCGTTTCGGCGGGCAGCTCTCGGCGCGTGCGGTGCAGTTGGCCGTGCGCCGTTACGCACTGGCGGCCGGTCTGCCGTCGGACGTCCACCCGCACGTATTGCGACACTCATTCGCCACTCATATGCTCGAAGGCGGAGCCGATGTGCGGGTGGTGCAGGAATTGCTGGGCCATGCCAGCGTCGCGACGACGCAGATCTATACCCATGTGACCGAGGCTGCGAAGCGCGCCGCCGTCACCACAGGACTGGACGGGGTCAGCGAGCAGATGCGCGAGCGCTACGAAGAGCGCCGTGGCAACGGGAACCGAGGGGCTGACGAGAAGCGCTGGGGCTAGGCCTCCGCATACCGAGCCAGCGACCCAACACTCAACCAGCGCCCCACCCACCAATTTTGAGAGGAACCCCGCGCCGATGAAGATCCTGTTGATCTCCGGGCCCAATCTGAACCAGCTCGGCCAACGCGACACCGATCTGTACGGTCGACAGACGCTGGCGGAGATCGAAGGCTTGGTTCAAAAGCGGGCGGAGGAGTGGCAGGCAGAGATCCGTCCCTACCAATCGAACCACGAAGGCGCGATCATCGACTTCATGCAACAGGAGTCCGGCGCCGACGGGATGATCATCAACCCCGGCGCGCTGGCCCACTACGGGCTCGCTCTGCGCGATGCGCTGGCCGACTTTCCCGGGCCCGTCGTTGAGGTCCATCTTTCGAACATCTACGGGCGCGAGGAGTTCCGCAAAACCTCCGTCACGGCGGCAGTCGTTTCGGGAGTGGTGACCGGGTTGGGCTGGCGCGGCTACCTGGCGGCGCTCGATGCGCTGATCGGTATGCTGCACGAGAACACGTCGAGTTGAACCTTCGCGGGCTGATCCCCGCTCCCCGTCGCCAACTGAAAATAGCGCCGGACGCCGGCCAAAGGCAGTGAACTCTCCATGAGCGCGATCAGCGACCGTCTCGCCCGCTTGCGAGCAACGCTCGAAGTGGCGGGGCTCGACGCCCTGCTGATCGGCAGTGCGGCGAATCGACGCTGGGTCTCGGGATTCAGCGGCAGCGCCGGCTGGGTCCTGATCTCGGCTGACACGGCGCTGCTTTCGACCGACTCGCGCTACTGGGAGCAGGTGGAGCGGCAGTGCCCGGAGTTCGAACTGCACCGCCAGGAGCCGCCGCTGACGGAGTGGCTGCCGTCGTTGGTGGCGGGGCAGGGGCGCAAGAAGATTGGCTTCGAGGCGGACCACGTCGCGGTCTCGCTGCACAAACAGATGCGCGACGCCCTCGCCAAAATGGCGGCACCCGAGCGACCCGCCCTGGTGCAGAGCGATGCCATGGTGGACGAATTGCGAGCGGTCAAAGACGCGGCGGAGCTGGCCTCGATCGAGTGCGCCGTGCGGCTCGGCGACGAGACCTTCACGGCGATCGCGGATCGCGTCGAGCCCGGCTGGAGCGAGACTCGGCTGGCTTGGGAGATCGAGAAATATGCGCGCGAACACGGGGCCGAGGCGATGTCGTTCGCGACGATCGTCGGCGGCGGTCCCTGGGGCGCGATGCCGCACGCCTACCCGCGCGACGAGCCGATCGTCGCCGGCCAGCCTATCGTGATCGACATGGGTGTCGTCGTCGACGGCTACTGCTCTGATTTGACGCGCACGATCGTGTTGGGGCAGCCAGACGAGCGGTTTCGCGAGCTCTACGAGATCGTGCTGACCGCGCAGGAAACGGCGGAGGCCACGATCGAGGCGGGGATGACCGGGTCCGAAATACACATGCTGGCGCACAATGTGATCGCGGAAGCGGGCTATGGCGAGCAGTTCGGGCATGGTCTGGGGCATGGGGTCGGCTTGGAGATCCACGAGCGACCGCGGATCGGCAAGACAGCCACCGACGTGATTCAGGACGGCATGGTGATCACGGTCGAGCCGGGCGTCTATCTGCCGGGCTGGGGCGGCGTGCGAATCGAGGACATGGGCGTGATCGAGAACGGGACGTACCGCAACTTCACGACCGCAGCCAAGCTGCGGATGATCGACTGAGTCGAACCAGCTCTTCGCGCGCCCACAGCACGGGAACTCGACCGGACGGAGATAACGCATGATCACCACAGGAGACTTGAAGCGGGGCGTCGTCGTCGAGATGGACGGACGCCTGCTGCAGATCGTGGACTGGGACCACATCAAGG
>CAUYZA010000374.1:0-3085 GCA_963577225.1 Dehalococcoidia bacterium
TCGTCGCTACGCCACGCATCTGGCGGCCGACATCGTGCAGGCCCCCACGGTGGCCACGGTGCCGCTGCAAAGCGCCGACCAGGTCCAGGTCGCGCTGACGGTCGCCTCCAAGCCCGCGCTCTATCGCGACATCGGAACCGTCGAGACCGGCCCGGTGTCGGCCTCCGTGCTCGCCATTCGGCTCGGCCTCGAGTCCGGCGAACCGTTACCGCCCTTTTTCAATTACACGATCCAGCGCGGCGATACGGTCACCAAGCTCGCCCGCCGCTTCGGCCTTGAACAGGAGTCGATCCTGTTCAACAACTTCGAGCTGCGCGATCCGGACCGCCTTCCGGTGGGCGGCGCGCTGACGGTGCCCACCGCGGACGGGGTTGTCTACACCGTCCTGCTGGGCGACACACTGTTCGAGATCGCCGACAATTTCGCCGCTGACGTCGATGATATTTTGGCTTACGAAGGAAACCGGCTGGCCAGCGCTGACCAACTCGTCGAAGGCGAGACGATCCTGCTGGTCGGTGGCAGCGCATCGGCCACGTTCGGCGGATTCGCCGCCGGGCCCGTCTTCGCCATCCCCGACTTTCGCTGGCCGCTGGGTGGCGTTCTAACGGACTTCTTCGGTGCGCCGCGCCCCAACAATTACGGCTTCCATGCCGGCATCGATGTCTCCGCGCCGACCGGCACCTTCATCGGCGCGACGGCGCCCGGCATCGTGATTCAGGCGGGCTGGGACGGCTCCTTCGGGCTCAACGTGCTCGTCGATCACGGCGGCGGGGTCATTTCCCGCTACTCCCACATGGATCACATCGATGTCTTCCTGGGTGCGTTCGTGGAGGCCGGTACCCTGCTCGGCTTCGTGGGCCAGACTGGTCTCGCCACCGGGCCGCATCTCCACTTCGAGATCATCATGGGCGGGACGCCGGTCAATCCGCTGGTCTGGCTGAACTCCTAGTTCTCGGCTGGTTCGCGGTCGGTCGCTCGGGCCTGATCCGTCTTCCGTCCGGCGTCGTGTGTCCCGACACCGTCAGACCTGGTGCTGCCGCTATCCTGCGGCTCTTCGCAGCGACCGGCGCCTGTCGCGGCCGCTTAGAACGACGGAGGCAGCGATGGTCGCCGAGACCTGGGAGCACGCGTATATCCAGGCCAACGGTGTGCGCTTCCACTACGTCAGCCAGGGTCTGGATACGAACCAGGGACCGCTGGTGCTTCTGTTGCATGGATTCCCGGAGCACTGGTATTCCTGGCGACACCAGATCGCTCCGCTGGCCGAGGCGGGCTACCGCGTTGTTGCGCCCGACATGCGTGGCTACAACCTCAGCGCCAAGCCGCGCCGCGGCTACGACATCAAGACGCTGACGGCCGACGTTGACGCGCTGATCCGAGCCTTCGGCGAGGAGTCGGCCGTCGTCGTGGGGCACGACTGGGGCGGCGTGATCGCGCTCCAGTTCCCGCTCGACTATCCCGAGGCGTGCTCGAAGCTGGTGATCATGAACGCGCCCACGGTGCGCTCCTGGTACTGGGGGCCGCGCAACTTCCCCCGCAATCTCTATGCCCTGAAGATGCAGATTCCGGGCCTGGTCGAACGTCGTCGCTGGCGCGACATCGACACTGCGACCGAGCTCACGTTCCGCCGGCGCGCCGTCAATCCCGACGCCTTCAGTGACGTCGACATCGCCACCTTCGCGCGCGCACTGAAGCAGCCCGGCGGCCTGTCCAACCCCATGAAGTACTACCGCAACCTCTACTGGCCGGATCGTTGGCTCACCCGCGGCGACCGCAACAAGCGCATCACCTGCCCCACGCTGTTCGCCTGGGGCCGCGAAGATCATGCCGTACGACCGGAGTTCGCCGACGCCGCAGGCAAGAACATCGACGATCTCAAGATCGTCTGGATCGACGACGCCAGTCATTGGGTTCAGCAAGATCAGCCCGAGGCGGTCAACC
Source organism: Dehalococcoidia bacterium (assembly GCA_963577225.1). Classification (GTDB taxonomy): domain Bacteria; phylum Chloroflexota; class Dehalococcoidia; order Bin125; family Bin125; genus JAPUIR01. The sequence goes on from CAUYZA010000374.1 coordinate 1,942, forward strand.
GCGCCCTGCTCGACTTCCTCGGTCCGGCTACCGCAGCCCCCACTACGGCGGCGGATGCCACCGCGGGCGGCGAGGCGACAGGCAATCAGGCGGGCGATGAGAAGGGCGGGACGTCGACATGACGAGCGAGCAACCTGCAGTCGAGAGTTGGACGCATGGCTTCGCCGAGGTTGAGTCCGACGTGCGCTTGCACTACGTCAGCCAGGGACCGGAAGACGGCCCGCTGATGGTGCTGCTGCACGGCTTTCCCGAGTTCTGGTACTCTTGGCGTCATCAGATCCCGGTCATGGCCGAAGCGGGCTATCGGGTCATCGCGCCCGATATGCGTGGCTACAACGAGTCGGACAAGCCCAAGGGCGTCAGGCGCTACGCGATCGATCGGCTGACCGCCGACGTGATGGTGCTGATCCGCCACTTCGGGCGCGAGTCGGCGGTGATCGTTGCGCACGACTGGGGCGGCGGCGTGGCCTGGCAGTTCGCGCTCCAGTACCCCGATGCAACCGATCGTCTCATCGTGATGAACGCCCCGCACCCCGCCGCTTTCGCGCGTGAGTTGGGCAAGAGCAAGAGACCCAATCTGCGCCAGCTATGCCGCTCCTGGTACATGTTCTTCTTCCAGATCCCCTGGCTGCCGGAGTTCATCTTGCTGCGCAACCCCGGGCGCTTCATCGAGAGCGCGTTCCGGGGCCGCTCGATCCGCAAGGACGCCTTCAGCGACGACGACATCGCGGCCTACACCGAGGCCGTGTCGAAGCCGGGCGCCCTCAGCGCCGGGATCAACTACTACCGCGCCGCCCTGCGTGGCCCCCTGCTCAATCCGTTCAGCAAGCCGCCACCGATGGACGAGCTGATCATTCGCGTGCCCACGCTGCTGATCTGGGGGGAGCAGGATCATGCGCTGGGGATCGAACTGACGCACGATCTCGAGCAATACTTCGAAGCGCCTTTCGAGATCCACTATGTGCCGGACACGTCGCACTGGGTCCAGCAGGAGCAGCCCGAGGATTGCTGCGAAGCGACGCTGGACTTTCTCGCGCGCTACGCGAGTGCCTGATTCCGGCGCGCTGGCAGCGCTAGGTTCGCGGGTCGTCGGGATCGACGTCGGTCGTCGCCGCGATCCAGTAGCGCTTGCGGATCCCCATCG
>CAUYZA010000375.1:0-3077 GCA_963577225.1 Dehalococcoidia bacterium
CGGACGTCGTCACGGAAAACTGGAGTGCCGGAGTCCTGAAGCGCCTGGGGCTCGGTTACGACGAACTGAAGAAGATCAATCCGGGCATCGTCGTGGCAAGCTTCCCGGTGATGGGCGAGTGGGGACCGAAGGCTAGCTGGCGAGGGATCGGCAACAGCGTCGTGGCGATGTGTGGCTTGGCGGGTCACACCGGAGCGGCCGACCACAAACCAACCGGTGTCCTGCTTCATACCGATTTCACGCTGGCGCCCCTTGGCGTGACCGCGATTCTGGCGGCGCTCATGCAGCGCGATGAAACCGGCCAGGGGCAAGAGATCGAGTTGGCCCAGTACGAAGCCGGCATCCATCTCCTCGACACGGAACTGATCGAGTATCTCGCCAACGGGAAAACCCCGGCCCGGCGAGCGAACCGATCGCCCGAGATGGTACCTCACGGCCTCTTCAGCTGCGCCGATGACGATCGCTGGGTTGCGATCGCCGCCCGCGACACCCTTGATTGGCAAGCGATCTGCGCGGCCATGCAGCGCGACGATCTCCTCGATCGAGAGGATCTCCGCAGTCTTCATGGCCGCTTGGCGGCGCAAGACGAAATCGAGGCCAGCGTCGAGGCCTGGACCTCGACGCTGGATGCCTCGGAAGTCGAGCGTTTGCTGCACGCCAGGGGCGCGCCTGCCTGCGTCGCGCAAGACATCGAGGACATCCTCGAAGACCCGGCCATGGAAACTTTCTTCATGGAGTTCGACCACCCCGCCGGCGTTAAGTTCCTGGCGCAGAACCAACCGTTCCTCTGGGACGGCGAACGACTTCCGATCCGCCGCGCCCCCTTCTTCGGCGAGCACAACGACGCAGTCTTCCGAGACGAACTTAAACTCGACGAAGAGGAGATCACACGCCTCACCGTGGAAGGGGTAATCCGCTAGCGGCCGGCTAGCATCGCTCGCCTACCACGTGTCGAGGAACTGCGCGCGGCCTCGGCGCACCGGTCTCTCGCCCGGCGCCGAACATGCAGAAGGGGAGGCGGAGCCTCTCGGCTCTGCGCCTCCCCCTTCCGCGCCGGCTCGCCTCCGCCCTTCGTAATCAATCGTCTCGCTGGCGGGTGGAACTACCGGACGTGCTTCAACGTATCCGCGTGGACATCGTCGAGCACAACGCCGGCGGCGCCCGATGGCAGCGGTAACCGCTTCCATATACTCGGCGCGGAAGGACCGCACCGTGAGCGACCGCTGCAGCGCATTGGCGCGCCAGTTTCCCGCCATGCTGCATCACGACTATCGCGCCCTCTGGATCGCGGCTGGTATGTCTTCCGCGACCCTCTGGGCGATGCTGATGGCCCGCGCGTGGATTGCGCTGGAACTGACCGATAGCGGCTTCACTGTCGGCGCGGTGACGTTCGCGGGGATGATCCCCTGGCTGATCGCCCCCGTCGGAGGCGCGCTGGCCGATCGCTATGACCGGGCCAAACTGATCGCGGCTGCTGCCGCGCTGCAGATGGCGCTGGCCCTGGGGTTGGCCGCGCTTTCCTTCACCGGGTCCGTCGAAGTGTGGCACCTGATCATCTTCGCGCTGCTGAACGGCGCGCTCTGGGCAGGCATCGAACAGCCGGCATTCCAGGCGTTGGTGCCGAACACGGTGTCCAGCGCAGCCCTGATGAACGCGATCTTGTTGTTTGGTCTTACGCCCGCGGCGCTGGGCCGGCTGATCGGCCCGATCGCGGGCGGGCCACTGCTGGGCGGGATTGGGGCATCGTGGATTTTCGTCTTTGCGGCGGTGCTGTCCGGCCTCGAGATCGTGCAATTGCGGCGCATCCGGATCCGGTCGTCCGGACACGCTTCGGGAAGTTCGCGAGGCATCGCCGCAGAGATCCGGGTCAGCCTGCGCGAGGCCAGAGCGTTCTTGGGCGTCAGCCGCCAGGCGCGCCTGATCATCGCGATGGTGACGCTGCATTGCTTCTTCGTCATGGGCTTCGACGCGATCTTGCCGATTCACGCGCGAAACGCCTTCGGCGGCGACGCCGCGGTGTTCGGCACCCTGCTGATCGCCATCGGCAGCGGGGCGATCGTGGGCATCCTCGGCACGAGCTGGATCACGAGCGACCGCGGGCGCGGCGCGGTCTTCTTCAGCTCGGGGATCGGCTCGGGGCTCGGCCTCGTCCTGCTCGGTGTGGCCCCGACGCTGCCAATCGCCTACGTCGGCGCGGCCCTCACCGGTGCAACCGGTACCGTGTTCGTCGCAACGGCAGTCGCGTCGCTGCAAGAAGCCGTGCCCGATCGGATCCGCGGCGGTGTGCTGGCGATCTTCCTGCTCACGGCAGGCGGCATCATGCCCGTGATGAGCTTCGCGAACGGGGCCGCATCTGACGTCATCAGCACGCGCGTCTTGCTCGCGGCACCCGGCGCGGGCTTCGTCGTCGTCTTCCTGGCATGGGCGCTCGTGGAGGCTGATCTCCGGCGCATGTTCCGGACCGGACGGCCGGGCGCCCCGCCGCCCGAACCGATCGCGGCCGATTGACGTACACGCGGCATTCGGCCGCGTCGGCCAGCAGCGCCTCCACGTCGCCGCCGCGCACTCCTCGTTCGGTGACCGGAACGTCCGGTCGTACGCACTAAGCGGAGCAGACGCGAAATCCTTACAGCCTCTGCGTGTTATGTCGAAACCCTCTCCTCACCCCACCGCGCGAGGGCCCCTCCCCACCCCTCTCTCCCTCCGCCACCCCCGACCCAGACCCCCTGATGGGGGCAGGCCTCCGGTCTCCGGCCTCAGCACGTCGGCCTCTCGCCTGAGCGGTCCGCGCAGCACTCTGGGGTCGAGAGCCCCCGTCACCTGTGGCTAGTCCTCCCGCACGCCGCAACGCGCTGGCCCACTACGGCCAGCGGTTATCATGTCCCCAGAAGCCAAGTTCGACAGCAGAAGAGGGCCCACCTCAGAGAACAGCTCTGTAGCCAATCTGTAGCCATTCGGCAGCGGCGGGGTAGGACGAATTCACGGACCGCGGGCAACGGAGCCTGTGGTACCCCCGGCAGGATTCGAACCTGCGCCACCGGCTCCGGAGGCCGGTGCTCTATCCCCTGAGCTACGGA
>CAUYZA010000376.1:0-3068 GCA_963577225.1 Dehalococcoidia bacterium
TCGTGGCGACGGATCGTGTGTCGGCATTCGATGTGGTGCTGCCGACCGGCATTCCCGACAAGGGCCGTGTGCTGACCCAGATGTCGGCCTTCTGGTTCGAGCGCACGCAGGACATCGTGCCGAACCACATGATCCGGGTGATCTCATCGACGGAGAATCCGGATCTGCCCGTGGCGCTGGGTCCCGAGTACATCGGCCGCTCGATGCTGGTGCGGCGGGCCGAGCCGGTCGCCGTCGAGTCGATCGTGCGGGGCTACTTGGCGGGCTCCGGCTGGAAGAGCTACCAGGAGTCGGGCCAGGTCTGCGGCATTCCGCTGCCGCCCGGCATGACGGAGTCGGAGCCGTTCCCGCAGCCGCTGTTCACGCCGTCCACGAAGGCTCCGATCGGGGAGCACGACGAGAACATCTCCTACGCGCAGGCCGTTGAAATCGCGGGCGAGGAGGTCGCCAACGCGATGAAGGTGCGCTCGATAGCGCTCTACGTCTACGGCCTCGAGCGCGCCCGCATGCGCGGCTTCCTGATCGCGGACACGAAGTTCGAATTCGGCATCGCCGCCAACGAGCAAGGCGAAGCCGAGACGATCCTGATCGACGAAGTCCTGACGCCGGATTCGTCGCGCTTCTGGAGCGTGGAGGGCTATCAGTCAGGCACGCACCAGGAGGCCTTCGACAAGCAGACGCTGCGCGATTGGCTGGAATCGACAGGGTGGGACAAAGAACCGCCAGGACCGGCGATCCCGCCGGAGGTGGTGGAGGATCTACGCCGTCGCTATCTCGAAGCATTCGAGCGGCTGACTGGGCGCGAACTGACACGGCCGTAGGGCCGGAGGGACAGGCCAAGATGCAGTTCAAAGCGGAGATCCACGTCACCTTGAAGCGGACGGTCAACGACCCGCAGGGCCTGACGATCATGGGCGGGCTGGGCCAGCTTGGATTCGACGGAGTGGGCGCGGTGCGGGCGGGAAAGTACATCGAGGTTTGGCTCGAGGCGGGAAGCCGGGGCAAGGCGGAGTCCGCCATCGACGGCATGTGCGACAAGCTGCTGGCGAATCCCGTGATCGAGGACTACCGCTACGAGGTCGCCCCCGTCGAGACGAGCGTCGAGGAAGCCAAAGTTTGAGTCGGGGCCGGAGCTAGCTCGCCAGGGTGCCCTTGGTGCTGGGCACCGACTGCGGGCTCTCGATCAAGGTCACCGCGTCGCGCATCGCACGGGCGAGTGCCTTGAACGCCGCCTCCATGATGTGGTGATCGTTGTCCCCCGCCAGCTGTCGCACATGCAACGTGATGCGCGCCTCCTGCGCGAATGACTGCAGCAGGTGCGTGACCATCTGGGTCGGCAGTTCGCCCACCATCGCTCCGCAGAAGGTCAGGCCGATCTCGCTGTAGGGGCGGCCGCTGAGGTCAAGGACAACCTGCACCAGCGCTTCGTCGAGCGGGACCGTGCGGTCCGCCATGCGCGCGACGCCGCCACGGTCGCCGAGCGCCTCGTTGAACGCCTGCCCGAGGCTGAGTCCGATGTCCTCGACGGTGTGATGCGAGTCGACGCTGAGATCGCCGCTGGCCTTCACGGTGAGGTCGAATCCGCCGTGTCGCGCGAGTTGCTCAACCATGTGGTCGAGCATGCCGATGCCCGTGTCGACGTCAGCCTGACCCGATCCCTCGATGCGCAAGGCAACGTCGATCTCGGTCTCTTTTGTGCGGCGCTGGATGGTGCTCTCTCGCATGGATCAATCTTCGCAAGCGTTTGCGGGCTTGGCTATCACTCGGGCGTTAAGCGCACGACGGCGTCGGGGGTCACCAGGTGAGGACTTAGACCAGGCCAGCCACAATCGCGGCCCGCTTGAGGCGCTCCATCAGGTCCTCAAGCTGGTCTGGGCGTGGCACGCTGATCCGGATATAGCCGCGTAGCCGCTCGGGTGAGTCGAAATAGCGTACGAAGACCCCCTCTTGGGCGAACGCATCCCGCAGCGCGGCCCCGGCGGAATGCGTTCCGTCGGTCTCGCCGTCGACCCGGCAGAGAAGGAAGTTGGCGTCGCTGGGAGCAGGGTGAATCCAAGCGAACTCCGCCATACGAGCAGCGAGGTCGTTGCGGACGGCGACCAGTGCTTCTATCTGGACGCCGTACTCGTCCGCGTGAGCGAGCGCCGCCAGGGCGGCGACCTCACCCGCGAGGTTCACGTTGTACGGCTGCTTGATGCTCATCAAGACCTCCGCAACCGACGGCGGAAACACGCCGAACCCCACGCGCAAGCCCGCCAGACCCGCCCATTTGCTGAAGGTACGCAACACGATCAGCCGGGGATGCTCCATGACCCAACTCACGTATGTGCGCCCCGCAAACTCGGCATAGGCCTCGTCCAACACGACGGTCGCGCCGGTCGCCAGCAGCGCGGACAATTCACCGTCGCTGAGAGCGTTGCCGGTGGGGTTGTTGGGGCTAGCGAGCAGGATCAGGGCAGTCCGGTCCGTGACTGCAGCGAGCACGGCGTCGAGATCGAGGCTGAAGTCGGCTTTGCGCTCGACTTCGTCGCGCTCGATGCCGTGCAGATCGCAAAGGAAGCCGTACATGCCGAACGTGGGCGGGCAGATCAGCACGCGCTGGTCCGGCGTTGCGAGCGCTCGCAGAGTGAGGTCGATCAACTCGTCGGATCCGGCTCCGGCGACGATGCGGCCAGCATCGACGTTGAGGTGGAGTCCCAGGGCTTCGCGCAGTTCGCGTTGGCCCGGGTCGGGATAGAGCGCGTAGCTGCCTGCTTCCGCAATAGCCTGCTGGACCGCCGCTGGCGTGCCGAACGGGTTCTCGTTGGCGTCCAGTTTCAGCACCGTGGCCGGGTCCAGTGCCAAGCGCTGCGCCAGCGCGGCGACGGGCTCGACCGGCTCGTAGCCGGGCAGAGCGGCAAGCTCAGGACGAATGGGCGGCGGGGTGTCGGGGTCGAGCATGGCGTTAGTTCAGTGGGCCCTCAGTGGGCGTTGGCGCTCAGTAGGCGTTCAGCGGTCGTCTTGTCGGATCTCGAGCGAGCGGGCATGGGCGGTCAAGTGTTCGGCATGCGCGATGCGCGCGGCGTGCG
>CAUYZA010000377.1:0-3064 GCA_963577225.1 Dehalococcoidia bacterium
TACTACTCAGGCGCCCCCGATCGGTCGGGCGGCGCCACGATCGTCCGCTTAGCGCCCGACGGGATCGATGTCCGGCACGTCCAGGCCGACGTTCCGCGCGCTGTCGACTCTGGTGAGGGCCATCCCGGTGGCGTGGCGCCGGGTAACATCGGCTAAGCACCTCCTCCCACAGGGGCCGCCCGAGCGTCTCGCGGTGGTATTCTCGCCTCCTTGTCACGGCGCGCCGCCGTTTGTAGGCCGCGCCTGCCAGCCGAGATGTCGCGGCACCAGCCAGCACAGATCCGGAGAGCGCAATGAGCTACCAAGCCCTGGTCGTCAACAAGTCCGACGACGACTTCTCGATCGGCGTCGAAGGTCGAGACGACTCCGAGCTGCCCCAGGGTGCCGTCACGATCGCCGTCGAGTGGTCGGACGTGAACTACAAGGATGCCCTCGCCTCGACGGCGCGCGGGCGCGTCGTCACGAAGTACCCGCTTGTGCTGGGAATCGACTTGGCAGGCACCGTCCAGCAGTCCTCGGACTCGAGCTTCAGCGAAGGCGACAAGGTCGTCGCGATTGGCTACGACATCGGCACCGGCCACGACGGTGGCTACGCCGAGCTGGCGCGGCTACCGGCGAAGTGGGTCGCCAAGTTGCCCGCCGGCTTGAGCAGCGAAGAGGCGATGGCGTTGGGAACGGCGGGCTTCACCGCCGCGATGAGCGTCGACGCGATCCAGGTCGGCGGCGTTGCTCCCGGCGACGGACCGATCATCGTGCCGGGCGCCACCGGCGGCGTTGGCACGACCGGTATCGCGATGCTGAACAAACTGGGCTACGAAGTCGTCGCCTCCAGCGGCAAGTCGGATCAGACTGACTTCCTCAAGTCGCTTGGCGCCAGCGAAGTGCTGACGCGCGATGAGATGTCGGCCGAGAGCAAGCGCCCGCTTGAGGCGGAACGCTGGGCGGGCGCGATCGACGCCGTGGGCGGCAGCACGACCGCCAATATCCTGCGCTCGACCAAGCACAGCGGCGTCGTGGCGCTGTCCGGGTTGACCGGCGGATTCGGCATCGAAACCTCGGTGATGCCGTTCATCCTGCGCGGCATTCAGCTCGTAGGGATCGACTCCGTCTGGTGCGAGATGGACTACCGCAACCGCATCTGGGGCCGTCTGGCCGGAGATCTCAAGCTCGACAACCTGCTCGATCTGGTCACGGACCGCATCGCACTGGACGGCGTGCCGCCCTTCACCCAGCGGATGCTGGATAACCAGGTCGTCGGTCGTACTCTGGTCCAGGTCGGCGGCTAGCCGAACGAGAGGCAGCACTATGTCGAGCTGGCGTGACCGCGTCGAGAAGGCCAAGCAGATCGCCCGAGAAGGAGCGCCAGAGATGCAGGCGCGCGCCGAGGAGCTGGCCAAGCAGGCGGGTAAGGCGGCGGGACAGCAGAGCCGTCGCGGACGCGCCAAGATCGATCAGCAACTGGACCGACGTCGCGAGGCCGCCGAACAGCGCGAGCAGTGGTACGAAACCGTCAGCGGTATGACACACACCGAGGGCTTCCCGGACGAAGATTCGATGCGGCGCAGCATCGAAGCGGCGGCCGCGCATGGCTGGGTGGTGGCCAACATCGCCGAGGTCAAGAAGCGGCGGCTGCCCGGTGGCTTCACCACCCTGGTCGCGCGCGAGGCGGTTGAGCGCGTCAAGCAGTCGGCGCGCTTCATGGTCACTTTCCGACGGGAATCGCCCGCCAGCACGGAGGACTCGCAGCTAGACGCCGAGTGACGCTGGTCGCGGCGCCGGTTAGTGGGCTTGCCAGTCGGCCTGGCGCTTCTCGCGATACGCCTCGGGGCCCATCTTGGCGTCGTCGGTGGACCCGGCCACGCGGCGCATCGTCTCACCGAAGCGGATCGCTTCCACGAAGGACAGCTCCTGGCCTCGATGCGCGACCTCCTTCGTGGCTCTGATCGCGAGCGGGGCCGGCTTGCAGAGGCGGTCGGCCAAAGCGCGTGCCTCGGCCATCAGGTCGTCGTGCCCGACGACCTTCCAAACTAAGCCCATCTCCTTCGCCCGCTCTGCGCCGACTCGGTCGCCCAAGAGCAGCAACTCCATCGCGTTCTGCCAGCCCACGCGCTTGGGCATGCGCACCGCGCCTTGGATCGTCGGGACGCCGATCTGCACCTCGGGGAAGCCGAACTCGGCGCGCTCGCTGGCGATCACGAAGTCGCAGGCCGCGACCAGGGTCAGCGCGAAGCCGAGGCAGTAGCCGTTGACGGCCGCGATGACGGGCTTCCAGATCTCCAGTCCGCTTTCCAAGGAATTCGCGCTGGGCATCTCCCAGAACGTGCCCCCCTGCGGCGGGCGGCGGTCGCGCAGGTCCGCTCCGGCACTGAAGGCGCGACCCTGCCCCGTCACGATCGCGACCCAGGCGTCTTCGTCGTCGCGGAACTGAACCCAGGTGGCGTTGAGGTCGTTACGCAGGTCGGCGTTGATCGCGTTCAGGGCTTCGGGCCGGTTGTAGGTGATCGTCGCAACGTGGCCATCGCGCTCGTAGAGAACGGTGTCGCCCATGAAGATGCTCCCGCCTGCCGAGGAATGATTCGCTGATGCGGCCCTGAGCCTAGCGCAGCGGCCCGGCGGGCACAGATGACGACGGCGGGTGGCGAGCTCAAAAGGGGAACGATGAGCGTTTGGTCCGTCCTGACGAAGAGCACGTCGCCGTTGCGCAGGATGAACGTCTCGCGCAGCGCATCGGGCAGCAGGGCGGACCACGACTGCCAGCCTGACCCGGTCCAGCGCCAGACGATCGTCACGCCCTCGATCCCGTCGAACACGTCCACGACATTGCGCGCCGGACCGCTCCAAGCTTTGAACGTGCCTCCGGCGGCGATCACGAGAGGTTCGTAAGGCGTCACCGTCACGACGGCTTGGATGCCCGGGAAGTCTGGGTGGAGATGGATCGGCTCATCGCTCGCGGCACCCTCGTAACTGGTCTCGGCGAACGTGTTTTCCTCCGTGCCGGAGTCTCAGCCTTCGAGCAGCACCGTGGACTGCAGTGGGTTGCCTTGCGGATCGAAAAGAGCCAACG
>CAUYZA010000378.1:0-3041 GCA_963577225.1 Dehalococcoidia bacterium
CCCATTCGGGCACGCCAGGTCCGCGGGAGATACACGGTGACGTGGCTCGAACGGTCGGACCGTAGGGCTTGGTTCCGCCCACCTCTGGGGTTGTTCTGGACGCTGGCGAGGCAGGACCGATACCTCCCGCTCCTCAGGGCCGCGATCCAGAAGGACCTCGGGATCACCCTTCCCGAGAGCCGTTCACATGCTGTCGCCTGAGACGGAGGTCGCTCCCGTTTCAACTAACTTTGGGATTGACTCTCCATCGCGTCCTCACGATGGACGAGGAGCAAATCGTCCGCGAAGCCGACGCGGTCCGGCGGAGGATCTGGGACCGCGTGCTGGAAGCCACCCCGGTGCGGCCGCCGCGGTTGCCGCGGCCGAGCTGAGCGGCGGCGTTCGGCGGGGGCGGCGAACGCGGGCCGGGGTCACCGCCCTCGCCCTCGCCGCGCTCTGCTCTCCGGCGCCCACGGCGGCCCAGTACCGGGGGGAGCTTGAGATCGAGCGCAGGCATCGGATGATCTCGCGCGTCGAGCTGTACAACGGCACGTCCCCGGTGCTGCGGGCCGAGCGCGAACTGGAGGAGGACCCCCTCCAGCGCCTCGGGATCATGCTTCCCGGCGCCGCGGTGGGGGTGGACGGCTACGCTTCGCTCTTCCTCGAGGACCGGCCCGACCGCACCGACGTGGGCGCGGCGTTCGAGATCGGGCGGGGCGTGCCGCTGCTCGGCGGCAGCATCGAGCGCGGAGTGGATCGCTTCACCGGGTTATACCTCAAGCTGCGCCGGCCGAACGTCGAGCTGGGGCTCGGCGGGGGGGACCGCAACGGCGATCTCATCGGCCACGCGGGGCTCTACCTCAAGGGAGCGCGCTGGAGCGCGGCCTGGGGAGGGGCGCGTGGCCCCGGCGGCGTGGACTTCCAACACCTCGCGGCCACGTGGCATCCGGTGGAGCGAGGCACGGCGCCGGGGGCCCATTTGATCGCGGAGCGCAGGAGCGCGGATCGCTACGCCGCCGAATTGATGTTGGTGGACCGCGCGAGCTTCAACCACTTTGCGGTGTGGGGCCAGTTCGGGATGGCTCAGTGGCCCCACCGCAGGACCTTCGAGGCGGTGGGCGACGTCATGCGCTTCGTCCGGCCGCCGATCTTCCTGCACGGATACACGAGCGGTGCGCTGGCGGTGAGCGGGCGCTATGATAGGGTTCCCGGCGCGCACGAGCTCATCCTCGACGCGCGCGTCTTTCCGGTGCGTGCCTTTCGGCGAGCCTCGCCTCTACCCCCGGACCCCCGCACCGGCGTGGCAGGCTATGTGGTGAACCGGGTGATTCCAACCATCATGATCGGAGCCTTCCGCAAGACGCGGGCGGGCACCACCACGGTGCTCGGCGAGATCGGGTTTCCTCCCGTCAGCGTCTACGTGGAGGTGCCGACGCAGGAGGGCGCGCGGACCTACGTCTTCGTCCAGTACCGCCAGGGGCTGGCGTTCTGACTGAGCTGAGGCCGGGAGTCGGCGGCTCGTAGTACCGTGGAGACGGGCCTCTCGTACGGGCTACCGCTTCTCAAGCCCCCCCTACAGCGTTCGCACCGCGATCGACCTGAACAGCGGCGAGCATCTCTGGCAGGTTCCAGTGGGGGACATGCCGAACGTCCGGTATCATCCGGCCCTGAACACGGTGGGCCTATACGGGAGTTCAGTCGGCGTGTACAGCATGTACAACAGCGTCGGCCTCTATGGGTTGTCGGATCCGCGTTCGAAGACGAGGCCGCCCGCCGTGACCATGGTGCCCGGCGTGTGCCGTCTCCTGCCCATGCTGTAGCTGGGACCAGGTGCCAGATCCTAACATCCGCACTGGTCTCGTTTCAGGGGGTCACGTCACATGCTTCTCGCGGAGCCCGGCATCGTCCCCTAGGTTGTCCGCTCCACCCCCAAGGAGGCACCATGAGACAGCGGTTCCTTGCTGCGGCCATGCTGACCTCGGTGGCGGCCCTTCCCGTGGCCGCCCAATCGGCGTCCCAGGGCGCCCAGCGAGGCGGATCGGACGACTTCGGCCCGTACCAGCCCGTTGCCAACTGGCTCAAGCCGGTGCGGGAGGGCTTCCTGCAGAAGGGCGTTTCGGTCTTTGCGGATACCCCCGACCACATCTTCGTCACCACCAGCCTCGAGTTCGCCCAGCCCCGGCAGGGCAGGGGTGGCGGCGGCAACGCCGCGGCCGCCCAGGTTCCGCCCCCGCGTAACCGCGCGCTGGTCAGCGTCCACGACCGGAACGGAAACGTGAAGGAGGTCTGGACGCAGTGGGAGGATCTGATGGTGATGCCGCACTACGTCACCATCAGCCCCTACGACCCGACCAAGGCGGTGTGGGTCGTCTCCCGCGAAACTGACCAGATCTTCAAGTTCTCGCACGATGGCAAGCAGCTGCTCATGACGCTGGGGCAGGACCGCCGCACCATGCCCGAGTGCACCGACGCGATGCCCCGCTGTGGCAGCGGCAATCCCCGGCGCGAGATCCGGCAGGACGCCACCCATCTCGGCCAGCCGACCTCACTCGCCTTCCTGCCGGACGGCTCGTTCTACGTCGCCGATGGCTACAGCAACCGTCGCGTCGCCAAGTTCGACAAGGACGGCAGGTTCCTATTCGAGTTCGGCGGAGAGGGTACGGGCCCCGGCCAGTTCGCGGAGAACGGCCACGTGCACGGGATCGCGATCGATGCGCAGCGGCGGATCTACGTCTGCGACCGCGGCAACAACCGGGTCCAGATCTTCGACGAGAACGGCAAGTACCTGGACGAGTGGGACAACATCACCGACGCGAGCGACGTCAAAATCACGCCCGACGGCACGGCGTGGGTGGTGTCGAGAGGCGGCAACCGCCTGCTCCAGTACGATATCGCGACCGGAAAGCGGTTGACCTACTGGGGCACCTGGGGCACCGGCACTGGTCATTTCGACCGCCCGCACTACATCAGCGTCGACTCCGAGGGCAACCTCTACGTCGCCCTCTTCTCGAACCTGAAGGTGGGGATCGAGAAGTATGTGCCGCGCCCGGGTGCGGAGCGCT
>CAUYZA010000379.1:0-3039 GCA_963577225.1 Dehalococcoidia bacterium
TCGTTGGGCGCTGATCTACCCGGACGTCTACGACATCGGCATGTCCAACGGTGGCCTGGCTATCCTCTATGACCTGCTTAATCACCGCCCCGGCTCCCTGGCCGAGCGCTGTTTCGCGCCCTGGCCCGACATGGAGGCGTCGCTGCGCGCCAGCGGCGTGCCGCTCTTCAGCCTGGAAAACCGTCGCCCATTGCACGAGTTCGATGCGGTCGGCTTCTCGCTCTCGTACGAGCTGACCTACACGAATGTGCTCAACATGCTCGACCTGGGCGGGATCACGGTGCGGGCGGAGCAGCGTGCCGATCACGAGCCGATCATCTTCGCGGGCGGATCGGGCGCACTGGTGCCGGAGCCGCTGGCTCCTTTCATCGACGCCTTCGTCTTGGGCGAAGGCGAGGACGTGATCCTGGAGTTGGACCAGTTCGTGCGCGAGTGGCGCGCGACAGGCAAGGGCGACCGGGTGGAGATGCTGCGCGGCCTGGCGCGCATCCCCGGCGTCTACGTGCCGCGCTTCTACGATTGGAAGTACAACGACGACGGCACCATCGCCGAAGTCGTGACGACCGACGATGTCGCGCCGCTACCCGTCGTCAAGCGCTTCATCCAGGGGCTGCCGCCGCTGCTGACGAAACCGATCGTGCCGTTCCTGCAGACCGTGCACGACCGCGCGGGGATCGAGATCCAACGTGGCTGCACCCAGGGCTGTCGCTTCTGCCAGGCGGGCATGATCTACCGGCCGCTGCGCGAGCGGACACCAGAGGAGGTCGCCGCGGGCGTGCGCGAGCTGGTCGCCAACACTGGCTACACTGAGCTCTCACTCGTCTCGCTGAGCAGCACCGACCACAGTCAGATCGGCGACATCGTGCGCGCGATTCGGGCGGACTTCGGCGACGAGCTGACGATCTCGCTGCCCAGCACGCGCGTCGATTCGTTCAGCGTCGACGTGGCGCTGCTGTGTTCGGCGCGCAAGAAGCACAGCATGACGTTCGCGCCCGAGGCGGGCAGTCAGCGTCTGCGCAACGCCATCAGCAAGGTCGTTTCGGAACAAGACCTGTTGGACGCGGCCCGCAACTCGTTCGAGAACGGCTGGAGCAACATCAAGCTCTACTTCATGGTGGGCTTGCCGACGGAGACGATGGCGGACGTGCAGGGCATCGTGGATTGGGCAGCGCAGGTCAAGCAGATCGGGCGCGAGGTTGCGGGCAAACGGGCGCGGGTCCGCGTCTCTACCTCCAATCACGTGCCCAAGGCGCACGCGCCCTTCCAATGGGCACGACAGGACACTCCGCAGGAATTGGAGCCGAAGCATCAATTACTGCGCGAGCAGTGCCGCAAGGCGCGGCTGGACTTCAGCTGGAATGACCCGGCCGAGTCGTTGCTGGAGGGTGTGCTCTCGCGCGGCGACCGCCGCACCGCGGCCGTGGTCGAGGATGCCTGGCGCCGCGGCGCCAAGTTCGACGCCTGGAGTGAGCACCACAAGCCCGCCGTCTGGCAGGCCTCGTTTGAAGCGTGCGGCGTCGATCCGACGTTCTATACGCATCGCGAACGCGATCTGTGGGAGCGCTTCCCCTGGATGCATATCGCGTCTGGCATAAGCGAACCCTATCTGCGCAAGGAGTGGCAGCGCATGCAGGCGGACCTGACCACGATCGACTGTCGCGATGGGTGTCAGGTCTGCGGCCTGGAGCACCAGGCCGAACTCTGCACCATCAAACTCGGTGATCGGATCGCTGGTCATCGGGCGGAAAAAGCGGGCGAACACCTCATCGTCGTTTAGCGGGTGTTGGAGGAGTGGGGCGATGGGTCGCACCGTCTTGGACTTTCTGGCCTGGCAGCTGGACCAGTCCTTCGAGGACAAGCCGGAGCATTCGCTCATGGCCAATCTCTCGTCGGTGACCAATGACACCTTGGATCAGCTCCCGCCGGGTGGCGGACGAACGCTGCGCGACCTGATCATGCACTGCGCGTCGGTCAAGCGGATGCACGTCGATCACGCTTTCGGCGAGGGCGAGCTGACCTGGTGGACCACTTGGAACGGCGATGGTTCGATCGAGGAGGCCAATCTTGAGGCGCTAACGGCGTGGCTGCGAGATTCCCATGCCGAGGCACAGCAGGCGGTGGCGACGTTGGGCTCGGATGAGGAACTGCTGGCGGAGCGCAAGACACATTGGGGCGAGGGCCGCGAGACGCGCCTCCTGATCGATGCCATCCTGATCCACGACATCTACCACGCGGGCGAGATCAACCACCTGCGAGGCCTCATTCAGCCCGGTAAGTAGCGCCGCCCGAGTATCCCCTTCGGGGGAGCCGGGACGCCGAGCCCGCTCTTGTCGCCCGCATCCGGACGCCGCGAAATTCGCAGGCCGGCTACGGGAAGACGCCTCGCGTCTTGATCGCGTCGATCACGCGGCCGACCCCCACGACATAGGCCGCGTCGCGCATCGACATCTTTCGGTCCTGAGCCGTTTGCCAGACGCTGGCGAACGCCTTCGTCATGATGCGGTGGAGGCGCTGATTGACCTCTTCCTCTTCCCAGAAGAACGACTGCAGGTCCTGCACCCATTCCATGTACGAGACCGTCACGCCGCCGGCGTTGGCCAGGATGTCCGGCACCACCGTGCGGCCCCGATCCAGCAAGATCGCCTCCGCGTCCGGCGAGGTGGGCCCGTTGGCAGCTTCGATCACGACGCCGGCGCGCACGGCCTCTGCGTTCTCGGCCAGGATCACGTTCTCGACGGCGGCCGGAATCAGGTAGTCGCAGTCGATCTCGATCAGCTCGGCATTCGTGATCCCGTCGGCGCCGCGCGGGACCGTGGTCATGGTGCCGTAGGCGTCCTTGCCGGCGAAGAAGGCGGGAACGTCCAGGCCGTTGCCGTTGTAGTAGCCGCCGTTGCGGTCGCTAAGCGCTACGACCTTTGCGCCCTCGGCGTGCAGCAGACGGGCTGTGACGGAGCCGACGTTGCCGAAGCCCTGAATCGCGACGCGTAGGTCCGCGACCTCGACGCCGTTCTCACGACACATCTCCTGCACGATGTAGGA
>CAUYZA010000380.1:0-3038 GCA_963577225.1 Dehalococcoidia bacterium
AAGGTCGTGGCCATCGGCAGCGAGGGCGACACTGAGCTCGAGGAGTTGGCCGACTTCTTCGTGCCGGTGCCGGACGTCGATCCTCTGATCGCCCCCTTCGCCACGGCGATCCCCGCCCAGCTGATCGCCTACTACTTCGCCACCGAGCGCGGCGCAGACGTTGACCAGCCACGGAACCTGGCCAAGACCGTCACCGTGGAGTGATTTATAGTCGGCTGCCGGCCGGGGGAGACCGGACGGCGGGGGCGCGACGCGAACAGATTGAGGACAGAGAGCCAGCATGACCCAGACCGACAGTGACGCCAACAGCGACATCGTCTGGTTCGACCAGATCAGCAAGAACGACGTAGCCGTCGTGGGCGGCAAGGGCGCCAATCTGGGCGAGATGACCCAGGCCGGGATCCCCGTACCCGGTGGCTTCGTCGTCGCGACGTCGGCCTACCGGCGCTTCATCGAGCAAGCCGGGCTCGACACCAAGCTCGGCGATCTGCTGGGCGATCTCGACGTCTCAGACACGGCGAAACTGACGGCCATCTCGGACGAGGTGCGTCGGTCGATGCTGACCGCCTCGATGCCGGATGACATCTCCTCGGCCATTGCGGAGAGTTACTCCAGCCTCGGCGGCGGCCTGGTGGCGGTGCGCTCCTCGGCCACCGCCGAGGACCTGAAGGAGGCATCGTTCGCCGGTCAGCAAGCGACATACCTAAACGTGGAAGGAGAGACCGACGTCGTGGAGGCGGTCCAGCTCTGCTGGGCCTCACTCTTCGAGGGGCTGGCGATCTTCTATCGCCAGCAGCATGGCTTCGACCATCTCTCCGTCGATTTGGCCGTGCCGGTGCAGAAGATGGTGCAGTCCGAAACGTCGGGCGTGATGTTCACGATCGACCCCATCACGGGGGATCTCGCGCGCGTCATGATTGAAGCGGTCTGGGGTCTGGGCGAGGCGGCGGTGTCCGGCATGGTGACGCCGGATTCCTACATCGTGAGCAAGGAGCCACTGGCGGTGCTGAAATCGTCCACGATTCCGCAGCACGAGCAGCTGGTGTATTCGCCCGACGAGACCGACGAGGCAGGCGAACACAACACTTGGCAGCCCGTGCCGGCGGCGCAACACGAGCAGCCCAAGCTCACCACAGAGCAAGTGCTTGAGCTGACCGCGCTGGGCCTGCGGCTTGAAACGCACTACGGCGCCCCGCAAGACATTGAGTGGGCCTGGGCCGAGGGACAATTCCAGGTCTTGCAGACGCGGCCGGTGACGGGGGTGGCGAGCGCGGGCTGAGCCCGCAGCCGCCGCGCCAGCGATGCGCCCGAACAACCACTCCGCGCCGAGGCGCCGATGACCAGCCGCGCCGGGTCCCTGATCGTTGCCGTCTTCCTGGGTGGCGTCACGCTGCTTGCCGTTTTCCTGATCCTGATCCTGACCGGCGACGACGACGAAGCCGGCGGCAACGCACTGCTCCAGCTCTCGCTGGACGACGGCGACGTCGTCTTGCTTGGCGACCCCGTCGAACTGCGTGTCGTGGCGCGGGACGACGAACCGGTGACGCGAATCGAGCTGAAAGTCGACGGTGTCCTGATCAGCGGCAACCGCCCCGTCGAGGATCAGGCCAGCGGCACCTTCAGCGCGACATTGAGCTGGGTGCCGGATCGCGAGGGCAGCGTTTCGGTTGAGGTCGAGGTTCTCAGCCTGAGCGGCTTGGTGACGACGCGGACGATACAGATAGAGGTGACGCAAAACGCGGAACTGGTCCGCAGCGCGCCACGGCTGACCATCGTCAGTCCGCCGCCACTGCAACGAGTCCCGCGCGATGTGCCGATCACGGTCCTGGTTCAGGCCCAGTCCGACGACCCCATCGTCCAGTTCACGATGGAGGTGAGCGAAGTCATCGTAGACACGGTCGAGGCTCGCGCCGATCAGAGCCGCGGTGAGCTGGTCACGCTGCACTATACGCCCTCCGCGGACGGCATCGTGGTGCTGCGCGTGCGGGCCACGACGAGCGGGGGGACGGATAGCATCGCGGAGTTGACGATCGAAGCCGTCGCCCCGGAACTGGTGGAGGACAGCGACGAACCCGACGCGGAGCCGGCCTCGGGCGAAGGCGGCATCCTCTCGATCCGCAGCCCCTCCGACGGGGACGAGATCGAGTTCAGCGAGGGGCTCGAGATCGAAGTCGTGATCGATGCGACCGAGACCGGCACCTTGCAGTCGATCGAGCTCTACGTGAACTCCGTACTGACGCAGTCGGTGCGCGAGGATGCGCGGGCCGACGGTTCCTACCTCCTGACCTTGCCTTTCCGGCCCGGCACCACGGGGATCTACGCACTGGAGGTGGTCGCCACGTCCACCCGGAACCAGCGCTTCGACTCGCGCGTCGACATCACCATCGTCTTAGCTGAGGGCGAGGAGGAGCCACCGCCGGATGAGGAGACCGCGGAAGAGGAAGAGACCACCCAACAAGCCGACCTCACGCCGCGCGCGATC
This sequence comes from Dehalococcoidia bacterium, assembly GCA_963577225.1. Taxonomy (GTDB): domain Bacteria; phylum Chloroflexota; class Dehalococcoidia; order Bin125; family Bin125; genus JAPUIR01. Next base: position 2,483 of record CAUYZA010000380.1, read on the forward strand.
ACCGTCGGCGAGGGCAACACCGTCGTGATCGAGGTCGCGAACGTGGGCGCGGAGCCGATGGGCCCAACCCCGGTGCTGTTCAGCGTGACACGCACCGCCGACGGGTTGCTGCTGGCCGAGCAGATTGTGATTTTGGCGCTGGGGGCCGACGAATCCCGCCTCGTGCCGTTGGACCTGGGATTGACCGAAACGATCGATATCACCGTGATCGTGGACACGACCAACGTGATTCAGGAATCGAACGAGAGCAACAACACCGTGACTTCGGTCTTCGAGCCGCTCTCGCGACCGGACTTGGTGGCCCAGGATCTGCAAGTCAGCAGCGGCGGGCTGCCGATCGTGTCGCTGGTCAACGCGGGCAGCGACACCGCCAGTGGGCCGATCGTGGTCCTGATCCTGTTCGAAGGCTTGGCGCTGGAGCGGCTCAGCGTGCCGCAGGATCTCGGCGCGCAAAGCACGCTGACGCTGGCCGGTTCGGTCCCCGTACAGGGAGCGGGCCAGCTCTCCGCAATCATCGACCCCGACAACACGATCGCGGAGGCGGATGAGGGGAATA
>CAUYZA010000381.1:0-3019 GCA_963577225.1 Dehalococcoidia bacterium
TGCCAGAGCATGGCCTGCTGAGCGTGGAGACGGTTCTCCGCCTGGTCGAACACGATCGCCGCGTCGCTCTCGATCGCCTCGTCCGTGATCTCCTCACCACGATGGGCGGGCAAATCATGCATGATCTTGCCGCCCGATGCGGCTTGGGCGACGAGGTCCACTGTGACCTGGTAGGAGCCGAATTCCTCGCGCCGAATATTGGCCTCCGCCTCCTGGCCCATGCTGGTCCAGACGTCGGTGTAGACAAAGTCGGCGCCGCGCACGGCGTCGGATGGGTCAGTCAGCAGGGTGATGGAACCGTTCGAGGCGGCGGCGCGCCGGGTCGCGTCTCCCACCGTGGGGGAATCCAGCACGTGCCCGTCGGGTGAGGCGATGCGCACATGCATGCCCTCGGAGGTCGCGGCGAGCGCGAGGGAGCGGATGACGTTGTTGCCGTCGCCTACGTAGGCGATCGTGCGACCCGCCGGGCCGCCTTGCTCGCTGCTGTGCTCGCGGATTGTGAGCAGGTCGGCGAGGGCCTGGCAGGGATGCTCCCAGTCGGAGAGGGCGTTGATCACGGGCACATCCGCGTAGCGGGCCAACTCCTGTAACACGTCCTGGCCGAAGGTGCGGCAGACGATCGCGTCGCAATAGCGACTGAGAACGCGTGCGACATCCTTGGCCGGTTCGCGTTCGCCCATTCCCACTTCCGGCGGTGATAGGTAGATCGGGTCACCACCGAGGCGCTGCACGGCGCGCTCGAAGGAGACACGCGTGCGCAGCGACGGCTTCTCGAAGACGAGAGCGACGGAACGGCCCGCGAGGCTGGTGCCGTGGTCGCCCCTCGGGTCGGCCTTCTGGGCCTGCGCGCTGTCCAGCAGCGTGCTGATCTCGTCACTGGTCAGATCGGCGATGGTGAGCAGGTCGCGGCCGCGCATCGTTTTCTCCGGGGCTTCTCGCTAGCCGAGCGCCAGGCGCTCCAGCCGGAGCGAGCGCCCACTATACGCAGACGAGCCTAACGCGTGTCGAATCGGGCTATACGAAGCCGCGCCTGGTGCCTACCTTGCCCGACGGACGTTCGGGGTTGGTCGCTGCGAGGCCGTCGGCTGTGGGCTGGTTGACTGCGGTTTGGTTGACTGCGGGATGGGCGGAGGTGCGCCGGTCGATCCCCGGCTGGTTGCGCGCACGACGCTGGTGGCCGGCCTTGGCGGCCTTTGCTGTGCTGCTGGCGGGGCTAGGGGTCCTGGCAGCCGAGGGGGAATCCGGCCCCCGCATCGATCGCTGTTTACAGCGCGACGGAGCGGCCGACGCCGTTACCGCTGGACGAACCACGCAACTGGCTGGTGGACCTGAACCGGGCCTCGCGCGCGGAGCTGCAGGCGCTGCCTGGGTTGGGCTCGTCCCGCACCGACGCGATCATCGTGGCGCGGGCGCTGCAGCCATTCGCTTCGCTGGCTGATCTGGTTGAGCGTGGGCTGCTGCCGCTGTCTGTCGCGGAGGGGCTTGTTGATCTGGCGGGGGCGTCGCCGTGAGGTCTCCGCTGCTGATGCTGTGCGTCAGTTTCCTCGGCGGGACAGCGGCGACGCTCTCGCTGGGGCCGACGGCCGAAGCCGCTGCGGTCGCCGCAGCAGCGGGAAGTGGTCTGATGCTGTTCGCGCGCAGCGGACCGCGCTCCCTGGCCCTCCTGGGTCCGTTGCTATTCGCGCTGGGGGTCATACAAGGCGGCGGGGCGTTCGTGCCGGCCGGCCCGATCGTCGCGGTCAGCGGGCACGACGTCGAACTGCGCGGTCTCGTCGTGGCCGACCCGACGCTGGCCGAGGCCGGCCATGATTTACGGATCGCGGTCCGTGAACTGCGCCTGGGCGGTGAGGTCCGCGATTCGGCCGGAGTCGTCCTGCTGCGCACCGAGCCCGGCGTCGCATTCCGCTACGGCGACGAGGTGGCGGGCCAGGTGACACTTGAGTCGCTCGACCTGAGCGAGCGCGGCAGCGAATTCGAACGTTATCTGGCGGAGCGCGGCGTCTCGGCGACCGGGTTCCTGCGCTCGGCGGTGCTGGTCTCGGCGGGAGGCGGGAACGCGCTGCAGCGGGGCGTGAGTCAAGCCCGATCGACCCTAGACGATGCGCTGGCAGCCGCGCTGCCCGAACCGCCGGCAGGCGTCGCGCAGGGGATCGCGACCGGGCGGCGGGACGGAGTCGAGCGTGCCTTGCGCGACGATCTCAACACTGCGGGGATCTCGCACTTGGTCGTGATCTCGGGCAGCAACGTGGCGCTACTCGCCATGCTGGTGACGGGGGCGCTGGCGTGGCTGATCGGACGCCGACAGTCGGTCATCGTCGCGCTGTTGCTGGTCGCGGCGTACACGATCTTCGTGGGGGCGGACGCACCCGTCGTTCGCGCGGCGATCATGGCGACGATGCTGCTGTCGGCTTCACTGCTGGGAAGGCGAACCAGGGCCACGCCCATGGTGGCACTGGCCGCGGCGCTGATGGTCGCTTGGGAGCCGACGGTCCTGCGTGATTTGTCATTCCAACTATCGTTCGCGGCCACCGCGTCGATCAGTCTGATTGCGGTGCCGCTGCGCGAGTTCGCGTTTGAACGGCTCGGCTTAGCCTGGCAGCCGGAGAGTGGGTCGGTGCAGGCCGGGCGAGGACTAGTCGAAGTCACGCTGGTGACGGTGGCCCCGATCGCGGGAACGTTGCCGTTGCTGGCTTGGCACTTCGGGCAGATCTCGCTGGTCGCGCTGCCGGCCAACCTGCTCGTGACGCCGCTGTTCCCGCTGATCTTCGCAGGCAGCTTCTCAACGGCCGTCGCCGGCAGCATCGACGCCGGACTGGGCGAGGTGGCAGGTTGGCTAGCCTGGCTACCCCTGGCGTGGTTCGTCGAGGTCGGGCGCCAGGCGGCGGCCGTGCTGGCGGCATCGGTCCGAATCGACGGCTTCAGCGCGCCGCACGCCGCGCTGCTCTTCGCGGCGCTGATCGGCGGCGCAGCCCGACTCGGCGGGCCTCGCCGGCAACGGCGACGGGAGGAGCGTGGGCGT
>CAUYZA010000382.1:0-3016 GCA_963577225.1 Dehalococcoidia bacterium
GACTATCGCTTTCGCTCGATGCTCGATCGAGGCGAATGGCTCGTCTCCGTCGAGGTCGATCCGCCGCCGTCGATGAACCTGGGACGCGGCGTCAAGATCGTGCAGCAACTGCGCGAGGCTGGAGTCGATTGCATCGACGTGGGTGACTCGCCGATGGCCACCGTGCGCATGAACCCGGTCATGTTCTCCGTCTCGATTCAACAACGCACGGGGGTTGAGTCGATCGTGCACTTCACGTCGCGCGACCGCAACCTGATGGCTATTCAGTCCGACTTGATGGGCGCGCACGCGATGGGGATCCGCGCGCTAATTGCGCTATCGGGCGACCCGCCCAGCCTGGGCCAGTACGGCAACGCCAGCGCGGTCTGGGATGTGCGCGCGGAGGGGCTGGTCGAGATCGTGGCCGAGCTCAACGCCGGGCGCGATTCGGCGGGCAACGAGGTTGGGGCGTCGACGGAGTTCACGATCATCACCTCGGCCAATCCCAACGCGGAGGACCTCGACGCGGAGGTGGCCAAGATGCAGGCCCGCGCGGACAACGGCGCCGACTGTTTTTTCACCCAGAACAGCTTCGATATCGCTCAGACGCTGCGCTTCCTGGAGAAGGCGTCAGCCGTCGGCAAGCCGATCGTGTTGGGCGTGCTGCCACTGGCGACACAGCGCAACGCGGAGTTCATGGCGACGAACGTGCCGGGCGTGACCATGCCCGATGACGTGCTGCGCCGGATGAGCGAGTCCGGCGATGGCGCGTCGGAGGAGGGATTGACCATCGCGCGGGAGTACATCGAGGAGACGCGGGCCGGCTGCGCGGGGATCTACATCGTGCCGGCGCTGGGCCGCTACAAGCGCGTTGCGCAGCTGGTAGCCGAGTTGAAGTCGGGCAGCTAGCGGGGCGGCATGGTGTCCGGCACCTTGGGCGTCTTCGCGGAACTGGACTCGCCGATTGCCTGGCGCTCGTTCGAGACGCCGACGCTGGAGCGTGCCGAGGCCGACGGCCGGCTGCTGTTCCTCGTGATCGGAGTGTCGTGGTGCCCGTACAGCCAGCGGCTGCTGCGACGGCTGGCGCACGACGTCGAGACGCAGGCGGTTCTGCACGAGTCCTACCTGCCGATCCTGGTCGACGGCGACGACCACCCGGCGATCCACACGCGCTATAGCGGCGGGGGCTGGCCGTCGATCGCGATCTGCACGTCGGATGGCTTGCCGATCTGGCGGGGCACGCAGGTCGATCCGGGGGGCTTCCCGCGACTGTTGCGCACGCTGGCCGATCGGCCGGCGCTGGCGACGCCTGCGACGTCCCCGATCGAGTTGGACGCGCCGTCGCCCGATGCAGCCGCGAATCAGATCTTGCGAGCGGTGCGCGACGCATACGATCCCGCCTCGCGCGGCTTCGCCTTGGAGCCCGAGGCGGCGGGGCCTCGCTTCCCCCACTTCGACGCGATCGAGTTGCTGCTCGAAATCGGCACGGACGGCGACACCACCATGGCACTCGACGCGCTGCGTCAGATCATGGATCGCCTCTGGCACCGAGCTGATGGCGGCCTGCGTCGTTACGCGACAGCGCCGAACTGGTCCGATGTTCACGGCGAGAAACTGCTCGTCGACCAAGCCTCGCTGATTGCGACGCTGGCCGCGGCCCGTGTGCAAGATCCTGAGTGCGGCGAGCTGGCCTCCGCAGTGCTGGAGTGGACCATCGAGCAGTTCCGTCAGACCGATGGCGCCTTCGCGGCCGGCTTGCGCCCGGCTCAGGTTGAGGTGCCGCCTGCTTGGCCGGTGCCGGCGCTGGATACGTCGATCCTGATCGATTGGAATGCGCGCCTTGCATCGGCGCTGCTGTTGCTGGCCGAGGCGACCGCTGATCGTGAGCAGCACGACAGGGCGGTTGAGCTCGTGCGGAGCTTGCTCGCTCACGTGGCCGACGGCCACGTGCCACATCGAGTTCGGGGCGGCGTCGCTCGCGCCGGGACGCTGGCGGATCTGACCTACCTCGCGGTTGCGGCGTTCGATGCAGGGATGGGGGAAGTGTCTCGGGGCTTGGTCGATCGGGCGTTGGCCGACCGGCGACTGCCGGATGGATCGCTTTCGGATATCCCTCTCGACGACACTGCGCCCGGCCTGCTGCGCCGCCCGATCGCGCCACTGCGTGAGAACGCTGTCTTCGCCGAGCTTTGCGCGCGGCTCGGCGGGGGCTACTGGGAAACGGGGCGAGAGATTCTCGAAGCCGTCTCTGGTTCGGCGATCCGTGGGGGGATCATGGCGAGCCGCTACGCGGTGGCTCAGTTACGAACCGCCGGGCTTGACTCCGACTAGCCGAAGTGTGGTTGCGGGGCGCCGAGGGCGTCGGCCAGTTTCTTGGCCTTCCAGAGCGCCTCGATGTCGTGTTCGTGCAGCGCGACGACGATCTGCTCCAGCGTCACCTCGCCTTGGAAGCGATGGTGCGCACTGCCGTGCCACTCGTGGTCGCCCATGCCCCAGAAGAGGCTGCAGGTGCGTCGACGCAGGCCGAGAAACTCGTACATGAGGCTGTCGATGTCATTGCGTGCGAACGGATCGGGCTCGTCGTCGAGCCACTCCAGCTCGTGCAGCCGCAGGGAGCGGGGCACCCCGTACATGAATTGCTCGATGTGCGAGCCACTGATCAGTTCGCGGTTGCGCAGTTCGCGGGCGACCACGAGGGGCGACTCCATGTTTGGTACTGGCTGCTCGTCGACAACGGCGGGATCGAAGGCCGTCAGGCGGGTGTGCAGCTCGCCAGCCATCTCATGCAGCGCCTTCGTCAGCCAGTCGGGGCGGTTGGGCACGACGGACTCCCTGCATGGATTCTGTCACAGTGCGGCTCTGTCACAGTTCAGCAGCGAGTCCGCGGCGGCGGATGGTCGCACAGTCTCTAGCGCGGGCGCTGGCTAGGATGCTTGCGCGGCCCGGACGAGCGTTCACGACTAGCGCTCCTGACTGGGATTGCAGCCGCCGAGGAGGCAAGATCGCCATGCTGACCGAACTGTGGGAATCCGACGCG
>CAUYZA010000383.1:0-3014 GCA_963577225.1 Dehalococcoidia bacterium
CAAGCGAGCGCTACGGGGCTTGTTTACCCTGCCCGTCGCGCTTGCCGCACAGTTCGCAGAAGGGATCGTCGCCGTGCCTTACGCCGAATGCGGAGGCGTCCGCCTCTACTACGAGGAGTCCGGTTCGGGCTTTCCCGTCGTCTTCATCCACGAATTCGCGGGCGACCTCTGGAGTTGGGAACCGCAGCTGCGGCACTTCGCGCGGCGCTACCGTTGCATCGCCTTCAACGCGCGCGGCTACCCGCCCTCCGACGTGCCCGACGACCCCGCCGCCTACTCCCAGGACGATGCCGTGGCCGACATCGTCGCCGTACTCGCCGAATGCGGCGTGCAGCGGGCGCACATCGTGGGTCTCTCGATGGGCGCGTTCGCCAGCCTGCATCTCGGGCTGGGTCACCCGCGGCTCGCGGCGTCGCTCGTGCTGGCCGGGGTCGGCTACGGCGCGCTGCTCGCCCAGCAGCCGCAGTTCCGTCTTGAGGTCGAGGCAACCGCCGCGCGCTTCGAGGCGCAAGGCATGGCCGACGCAGCCGCCGCCTACGCCGCGACGCCGCACCGCGCCGCGATGCGACGCAAGGACCCGCGCGGATTCGACGAGTTCACTCGCCGCCTCTCCGAGCATTCCACGGATGGGTCCGTGCGAACGATGCGCGGAGTGCAGGGCGGGCGTCCCGCCTTCGACGAACTCGCACTGGAGGCGTGCCGGGTGCCGGCGCTGATCCTGGCCGGCGACGAGGACACGCCTAGTTTGGAACCGAGCCTCTACCTGCGACGCGCGTTGCCCAACGCGGCATTGAGCGTCCTCCCGCGCACGGGCCACGCGATGAATCTCGAGGAGCCGGACGCCTTCAACGCCCTCGTCGACGACTTCCTAGCCACCGTCGACGCCGGCCGCTGGGAAACGGGCGAAGTGAGCGGCGATCCGATCCTGTAGCGGTCGAGCTGGGAGCGAGGCAACGATGACGGTCTACGACCTCTATCTCGAATCCGGTCCGCGCAAACGCAAGACGATGGTGCACGTCTTGGACCTGCTCGGCTGTGTCGCCGTCGGACGGACCACCGAAGAGGCGATTGACGCCGCACCCGACGCGATCGTGTCCTACCTGGACTTCCTCCAGCGATGCGGCGAGAGGTCGGCGGGAGCCAAAGATGAGCGAGGCGCGATCGAGTCTCGCGTCGCTCAGCACATCACGGAAGGGAAGTGGCTCGGCAACGGCTCGCCCTACCTGATCTTCGCGTCGGACTTTGATCCGGCTGAGGACCAGGAGATCGAGTTATTTCTGCGCCGCTTTCACCAGCTCCGATCGGAACTCACCTCCTGGGTTGGTGCGCTCTCACCCGCCGAACTCGACGCCGAAGCGGAAGCCGACGGGCGACCCGCCCGAGTCGTTCTGCTCCACGTGCTCGCGCCACCGGGCGGTATGCTTTCCGCCGCACTCGACGGAGTCAGCGGCTTCTCCCGCATCGAACGCCTCGCCGAACGCGGTGAGCTACCCATCGACGAAGCGCTGCTCCAGGTCGAGCAACTGGCCGCCGCCCGTATCCGCGAAACCACTGCCGAAGAGCGCCGCCGCGTCGTCCAGCGTGCCAACGATCAACGCACGTTGCGCAAGGCGATCCGCCGTATTCTCGAACACGATTGGGAGCATCTCGCGGCGCTTGCGCGCCGGCCCGGCGGACCAACGCTCTAACGGGGCGGCTACTGTCGCGCTCGCACCAGCATGCGCTTGATCCCGCCGACGTGCAGGTTCCCGGCCACCAGCTCCGCCTCGCCCGCCATCTCCATTTGTGGCAGCACGTTACGCAGCGCGTGGAATATCGCCCGCATCTCCCAGCGCGCCAGATTCGCTCCCAGGCAGAAGTGCTCGCCGTAGCCGCCGAAAGCGAAGTGGTCATTGGGGTCACGCCCGATGTCGAACTTGTACGGATCGGGGAAGACCTCTTCGTCGCGATTGGCCGACGGGTACCAGATCACGACCGATTCGCCCTTGCGGATCGGGGTGCCGCGTAGCTCGACATCTTCCACCGCCGTGCGCTGGAACTGGATCACCACGGAAGTCCAGCGCAGCATCTCTTCGACCGCGGACGGCACCATCGACTCGTCCGACACCAACCAGTCCAGCTGTTCCGGGTGCTGCAGCAGCGCCTGCACCCCGCCCGTGATCGAGTTGCGCGTCGTCTCATTGCCCGCCGCCAGCAGCAAGCGGAAGTAGGAGGAGATCTCGCGCTCGGTCAGGGGCTCGCCATCGATCTCGGCCGCCAGCAGCGTGCTCAGCAGATCGTCGCCCAACCCCTCGGAACGCCGTCGCGCGAAGAGGGCTTCGTTGTAGGCGCGCCACTCTTGGGAATTGCGTCGAATCGTCTGCTCGCGGGTTTCGCCCGGGCGGCGATATTCGGCGTCGGTTGCGCCGCCCAGGGTCTCCGTCCAGTGGAAGATTTGGTCCCAGTCCTGCTCGGGGATCCCTGCCATTTCGCAGATCGCGGCGACCGGCAGCTTTGCCGCGAGCTCGTGCACAAAGTCGACGACACCTGCATCGCCCTTGTCGGCCAGTTGCGCCACAAGCACGTCCGCGAAGCGGCTCACATAGTCCTCGGACAACTCTTCGAAGTGGTCTTCTAGCAACTTCATCATTTTGGGCGTGAAGTGGCGGCTGACCAGGCCGCGGTGTTGGCGGTGCTCGGGCGGGTCCATGAAGATGAAGTCCGGCGGGTCGTCCGGCGAGCCGCCGTAGCGGTTCGCCCCGCGCACGCGTCCCCGCTGCTGCAGCTTGATCGAGTCCGTGTCGAGCATGCGCAGGAGCTGGGCGTTGGAAAAGAGCTCCGGGTGTCGTGAGATGAACGAGACGTCGTCGTACTTGGTGATCGCCCAGAACGGCTCGTAGTGCGGGCGCTGGTACCAGTAGACCGGTGCCTCGCGGCGCAGCAGATCCCAATCGGCCCAGGGATAGCCGCGCTGCACGTACAGATCGGTGTCGGTGATGTCGAGCGTTGCCAGCGAAAGCTGATCCGGCGTCGCG
>CAUYZA010000384.1:0-3009 GCA_963577225.1 Dehalococcoidia bacterium
TGGCGACGGAGAGCGGCGATGTCGTCATCCTTGCGCCGGTGGCGGCGGTGGGTCGTCGGGTGACGGACACGGTCGGTGGGCTGGGATCGCTCTATGGGTTCGTCGATCAGGCGGCGGGCTGGGGCACGGTCGCCGCGGCGACGGTGGCTATCTGGTTGCTGACCTTGCTGGGCCTGCGGACGCTGGGACGTCGACCGGAGCGGGCGTTTGCGTCGGCGGAGCGGGCGTTGTCGGCGGAGCAGGCTTCGTCGGCAGAACCGGAATGGGCGGCTCCGGCGGAGCGCGATGCGCTGCCCGAGCCGGTGGACATCGCTGAGGCGGCTCCCGCGCCCGAGCCGAAACCTGAGCCCGTTTTGATGCCGGAAGGCGACAGCCGCGAGCCGATTCCGTTCCCCGCGCCAAGCGCCGTGCGCGTGGCGTCGTCGATCGATGACTGGGTGCTGGAGCTGGCGGGGCAGGTGGCGCGTCAGGCGCCGCAGGCTGGCCTGCGACACGTGCGCCGGGTGACGGAGTTGAGCACACGCAAGCAGACGTTGGGTTGGGCGGGGCTGGCGGCGACGGCGGCCGCGGTGGCGGCGGCGACGTATCTCGTCGCGTCGGAGCGGACGCAGAAGAAGGTGCCGAAGCGGACGCGCCGGAGTCGGCGTTGACTGTAGACCGCGAGCTAGAGAGCTAGTTGGCGGGGACGGCTCCCGACTCGTGGAGACGGGCGATGATGCGCCGCGCGCGCTGCTCTTCGTCGCTGTTGGGCGTGGGCATGCCGAAGCTGACGGTCTTGCAGTAGTCGCCGAAGCGCTTGATTACTTCGTCGGCGGCGTCTTCAGGCTTGCCGATGGCGGCGAAGGCTTCGAGCACTTCGTCGCTGATCTCTTCGGACATGGCGCCCCACTGGCCCTGAAGCGACATCTCGTGCAGCTTCGGGGTCAGGTCGCCCCAGCCGTGGACGTCGAAGACGCCCTGGTAGGTGCGGGTGGAGCCGTAGAACGAGATCTGGGTGGCGACGCGCTGCTTGGCGGTGCGGATCTCTTCGTCGGAGTCGCCACTGGCGATGAAGCCGCCGCCGACGAGGTCGAAGTCCTGCAAGGTGCGGCCGGACCGCTCCAGCCCCTTTTCGACGTTGGGCAGGATCACGTCTTCAAGGTATTTGGGGGTGAGGAAGCCGTGCAGGCGCAGGCCGTCGCAGACTTCACCGGCGACGCGGCACATGGCGGGGCCGACGGCGGAGATGTAGACGGGGATGTCGGGGTCGTCGATGGGGGGTGGGGTGAAATTGGGCGTCATGAGGGTGAAGTTGTAGTGCTCGCCCTGGAAGTTGAGGCGTTCGCCGGTGGCCCAAGTGTTCCAGATTGCCTTGAGCGCCAGGACGTATTCGCGCATGCGCGGGGCGGGTGGCGTCCAGGCGGTGCTGAAGCGTCGTTCGTTGTGGCCTTTGACCTGCGAGCCGAGCCCGAGCTGGAAGCGGCCGCCGCTGTAGCCCTGCAGGTCCCAGCCGATGTTGGCGACGACCATGGGAGAGCGGGGGAAGGAGATGGCGACGCCGGTGCCGAGCCGGATGCGCTCGGTGTGTTCGGCGGCGATGACGAGGGGGAAGAAGGGGTCGTGGGTGGTCTCGGGGCTCATGACGCCGTCGTAGCCGAGGGATTCGGCACGCTGGGCCTGCTCGGCGGCGGTGCTGAGCTCGGGGGACATGCCGGTCTCGACGCGCATGTTTCGTCCTTTCGGAGGGGCGTCCGTGGTCGGCGAGTATCGCGTACGGCGATGGTGAGCGGAAGATCGCGGGCGGGGAGCGGTGCTGAGGCGATCGGAGGGCCGCGAGATGGGACCGCGAAAGGTCGACGGCAGCCGCGCTAGACGGCTGCGCAGCCGGTCTGCGTGGGAGCTATAGGGCGGACTTGCCAGTGCGGATCTGGATGGAGGGAGATTCAGGCTGTGCGGGCCGGATTGGTTCAGAAGTAGCGCGCTATGCAACACTTAGGGCACCGCGAAGCGTGGCGCGCATATTGTTCCACGACGCACTACTTTTGAGTCGGTTCAGGGCGAGCTTTGGGGGGAAGTCCGTACACCACGGCCGGGTCTAAACGACTCAACCGCGGTGGGTCCCTCCCCCCGGCTCACCTTGCGTCTAGCGGAGTGAGCGAATGTCCACAGCCACTATCCAAAGCTGAGGACGGCACACCCACCCTATCCGCCAGCCAGCTGGGGTGACGAGTGGTGTGCGCGGTGCGGGCCACGATCTCCGTTTCGGAGTAACGGAAGGAGACGTCGATCGCGCGGTCGCGCGCAAAACCCATGACGTCGTCCGGTGGCGTGCTCTCGAAGCGGAAGGCCAGCCCGTTTTCGGCGGCGGTGTGCAGGGCGTGGGCGAATTGCGGCATCACGCCGGGCGGCATGGCGTCGCGCTCCGTGTTCCAGATAGCACGGTCCGGTTTGGTCAGGGATTGCCCGACGAGGTCCAGGGCGTCGTCGTCGCTGAGGGCGGTACGCAGCCCGTCCTGAAAGCTCTCCAGTTCGAAGAGCGAGGTGATGTCCTCTGCGATTTCCAAACAAGCGTGACCCATCGAGGGTGCCTTTCGTGAATAGCCGCCGACAGCGATCAGAGTGGCGCCCCTCCGGCGCTGGCGCGTCTACAGATCACAGACCCACCGCCTTCGCGCAGGCAGCGGCTGATCTGCTCGAACTAAGCGGTGGCGATTCGCGCGGGTCGTGGCGCGAGGCACAGGATCAGGTCGGGATCACTGCAGCCAATGCGGCTGGAGACGCGAGCGGGAAAGCTGCGCGTTGGCGTGCGACTCAATTGCTCGGTGAGAACGAAATCGGGCGGGCTCTCGCGGTCCTCGAAGCGGCTGTGGCAGCGGATCCTCGCGAGGACTTGCGCGCGCTCGTTGCTACCGCTCACCTATATCGCGGAGATTTCGTCGCCGCAGAACCGTTCGCGGAGGGCGAATCGACGGATGCCCGTGCGTTACGAGGGATCTTGCAGGCTCACCAGCTCGCAACAGGCGCGTTGGA
>CAUYZA010000385.1:0-2994 GCA_963577225.1 Dehalococcoidia bacterium
GCGGCTCCGCTCGGGGCTGAAATTCCCTACGGTCAGCTGACGGAAGACTTGGTCGAGGCGGCGTCGTTGTATCTCAGCAGACTCGTAGCCCTGATCCCGGACGTGCCCGCTTCGACGGAGGCGCCGCTTGCACCGGCCGGCCAAGCCATACTCGATGCAGCGGCTGGCGCGGATCTCGTCATGATGACCCCGCACGCACGGAGCGGTATCGCGCGCACCGTCCTCGGCTCAACAACTGACGCGGTGCTCCGGGGATGCGCCAAACCGGTGCTCGTCGTTCGAGCCTAATCCGAACTGAAGCGGCCGCCCGGACCGGAGCATGGTCCGCGCCCCACGCCGGCTGCTGGGGTGGCTGCAGGAGAACTTTGACCATAGAAGCGCAGCCCCGGACGCGTGGAGGGCGCCCAGGGCTGGTCAGGAGGCGGACAGGGAGAGCGAAAACCCTGTCCTCACTGAGCGCCTCCCTCCGCGGAGGGCGGAAACCCACAGCATTCAGCAGGCCAAACGGACTGGGGATTTTCGGGTAGCCGGTGCCGCACGGGCGCGGTCGGATGCCGAACCGAAACGCTCCCTCAGTCGCCTACGGGGTTAGCTGTCGGGTTCGGCAAGAAGGAGTTGCCTAAGGGCGGTTGCCCTATTCACCCCAAAAGTGGGTCCCCCGTTCCCTCCGCAGAGGGATTCGGCCCAGGCACCATCGCCTTGATCCCTAGTCAAGCGCTCCGCGATCATTTTCGACGAGTTGATGGGCCCGCTAGGCACGCCGCCAACGCTCCTGCTGAGGAGTACCGGCTGTTCGTCGCGGTGGTGGGGAAAATTGGGAGCGGGAGAAGGGGTTCGAACCCTCGACCCTCTGCTTGGGAAGCCTCCGGTCGCGGGCGCGGGGGGGGGAAGGTATCCACAGGGAGTATCCACGCGGGCGAGGTGAGGCCGACGTGGTCGGCCTCACCGCACGCTGTGCGGCGCCAGAACCTCATCCGCTGAGATTTCGTTGCGCCTAGGCAAGCGGGCGCGAGCCTCCCAAGAGGAGGTCGACGCCATGTGGCTCTATCTGCGGCGGTTCTTGATCGGGCTTCGGCTGATCCGTCGGCGGGAGTGCGAGCTGGTCCTGGAGAACCTGGTTCTGCGTCAGCAGCTGTTGGTTTGGGAGCGGACGGGGCGACGGGCCCGGCTAACGGCAGATGATCGGCGCTTCTGGTCGACTGTCGCGCGCGGTTGGCCAGGGTGGCGAGCGTACGTCCAGCTGGTGGAGCCAGCGACGGTCGTGTGTTGGCATCGCACGGCGTGGCGGCGGTACTGGACCTGGCGGAGCCGCAAGCGCGGCGGACGGCCCCGGATCGATGCCGAAACCCAAGCCCTGATCCGCCGGATGGCCCGCGACAATCCGACCTGGGGTGCGGTCCGGATCGTGAGGGAGCTCCGGGCTCTGGGTACCACGGTCAGCGCCACGACGGTCCGGCGTTACCGTTCTGACCTGCAGAGGAAGCCGCTATCACCTGGATGGCAGACCTTCCTGCGCATGCACGCGCCGGAGATCTGGGCGGAGGACCCCTTCACGGTCCAGACTCTCACCTTCCGGACGCTGTTCGTGTTCTTCGTCATCAGTCACGACCCAAGCCGGATCCTGCATTGGAAAGTGACGGCCCACCCCACGGACCCGTGGATCTGGCGGCAGATCCTGGAGGCGACGCCCTGGAACCGGCGGCCCCGCTTCCTCATTCGGGACCGGGACGCGTGCTACGGGGTGACTTCGTCCCCAAGGCCGCCGCCCTCGGCATCCGCACAATCCTGACGCCCGTCCGCGCGCCGCAAGCGAACGCCATCGCCGAGCCCCTCGTCGTAGTAGAGCCGCTTAATGAACACGCTGGTTTTCTTGACCGGCATGGTCTGCGCGACGCCGTCGATCTGGATCGTTAGGTACGCTTGGCCGTTGGGGGCATGGAACAGCTCGGCCCCTTCGCCGAGGACCAACCGCACGATCTGCGTGGCGGCACTAGGGCGCCTGCCGCCGCCGTCGGCATCGTCTTCGTCGGCGGGATCCGGCGACCCGGTCGGAGTGTCGTGGGAGATGACGAGCTTGAGGATATCGTCGGTGGGGTTGGTGTCCGTCGTGATGGAGATGGCATTCGTGATCACCGCCTCGACCGCCTCAGCCCCCTCGGCGTTGAGGAGATCCAGGAAGTCGCCTGCGGTGGGTGGCAGGGCGATGGTGACCGCGACGCCCTGTTCCTGCAGCTTGTGCGCGGCTCGCTCTGCTCGATTCGCACCCCACAACTGAGGCGGGATACCGCTGGCCGTGGACGCGGGAGGCCAGCCTCCCACGGTCCTTTCGAAGAAGGCCGGGGTCCGACCCCCGGGCCCCAGCCCGCGTGGAACTCGGCGTGCCGAGGGCGGGCACTACGTGTTTGTGGTGCGAGGGCATTTCCCCCCTTGAGGGGTTCGGCTGGGACGGGGCACGGGGGGGCGGTCAGCGCTGAAACCTGTTCCGGCACGGACCGTTCGCGCGAGGAGAGCGCGTGTGGTGGTCCGCCGAAGCAACCCAGACCGGCTGCTGAGGAGGTCACCGCTATGCCACTGACCGCGGATGACGGCGTCGAGATCCAGATGCTCGGCGCCCGCTACAACCATGCAATCGACTTTCACGACCACGAGGCCTGGGCCGACACATTCGTGCCCGACGGCTGCTTCATCTCACCCCAAGGGCGCTGGGACGGGCGCCAGAAGCTGATCGCGTTCTCACAGGACTCGACGACGAGCCCGATCCGTTCGCACCGGCACTGGACGAACAACTGGGTGATCGACGGGGAAGGTGACGACGCGACGTCCTCGTGCTACCTCAACCTGGTCGACGTGACGAACCACGGCGCCATCCTCGTGACCGGGATCTATCGCGACCGTCTGCGCAAAGTGGACGGCGCTTGGAAATTCGTCGAGCGCAACGTCTCCATCGATTCGGCCGACTAGCCGCCGCCCGGCAGCAGCGAAGGGAGCACGGCG